>JBLHFB010000027.1:0-13804 GCA_047614865.1 Gammaproteobacteria bacterium
CTTTTCGCTCTGCCTGCTGGTATACGTCCCAAAGCGCGATCCCCATGGAATCTAATAGAGCCAATCTATCAGCATATGACTGGCTGAACTTTTCGCCCGCAATACGTTCCACAATAGGCCAGAATCCGTTTCGTGGGTTTCCATAATATTGATTACTCTGCAACGACTGTACACTCGGTAACGTACCCAAGACCAGTACTCTGGGCGTATGACCCATGACCGGCAAAAACCCCTTAGACACCCCAACTTCCATATGAAAAAACCACTTAGTCTACTATTATCGGCCGCAGCGCTCATAGCTGGCCAGCAAGCGCTCGCTCAGCCTCGCGACGAAACCGTTGTGGTCCTGCATGGCCTGAGCCGCAGCGCTAACTCGATGAAAACCATGGCAAATGGCCTCATTCAGGCGGGCTATACGGTTTGGAACATAAATTACCCATCAACCAAACACCCGATTGAGTATCTTGCCAATACCTACTTAAAGCAACAACTTGATCTGTGCTGCGAAAAGGACACAATCGTGCACTTCGTGACACATTCGATGGGCGGAATAGTGGTTCGTGAGTTCCTCAAGAACAACAGCTTTGAACGGCTTGGCAGAGTTGTAATGCTTGGACCGCCCAATCAAGGCAGCGAAGTGGTCGACAATCTCAAGGACACAGGCGCATTTCAGTGGCTAAACGGCACCGCCGGAAGCCAGCTCGGAACTGACGAATCCAGCAAGCCTAATACCATTGGCGCCGCTAACTTTCCGCTAGGAATTATCGCCGGGAATAAAAGCCTGAACCCGGTTCTGTCGTTGATGATTCCAGGAAAAGACGACGGCAAGGTGTCAGTTGAACGCACCAAGCTGGAAGGTATGAAAGAGCAATTGATTGTGCCTTACGTTCATACCTTCATTATGAATAAGCCACTGGTAATAGAAAACACCATATGCTTTTTAAAGGATGGCCACTTTTGCAATAGCGAAGGCGGCTCCACCTAGACCGAGTCATAAAGACAAAATCTACGCACAAAAAAGCCCCAATTAAGGGGCTTTTTACTACGCAACGTCAGTTACTTATTCAGAATCAGCAACTGGAGTCACAGTAATTACGCCGCCATCAGCCGACACAGTGAATGAAGCACCGCCAACAGTAACAGGAACCGGCCCGAATGTAACACCACCACCGCCACCAGCAGCTGGTGAGATAGTCAAAACACCAGAAGGTGACTTGGCAACGATTACACCAGCACTTGCGCCGGCTACAGCAGCAACGGCAGTAGCTATTGAAGTCGCAGTAGTGACACTGCCAGTACCGGCAGAGCCACTACCAACATCTGGGGATTTTCCCGCGAATGCTGCTGCACTGAGCATAGCAACTGAAGCGATGCCTACAATTTTAATAGTCTTTTTCATCTTAATATCTCTTTGTTTGATTCCGAAGAAACACTTCCTAGCGAATCGGCGTGTATAAACTATCGCCAGATAGTACTGCTCGACTCAAGGAACGGGGAATTACTTACCGAAGTTGTATGAATAACCTATGCCACTAGTAAAGCGAGCGCCGTCGTCTAGACGATCAGTCACATCAATCACACCAACAGTAGCGCTAAGTGG
Source organism: Gammaproteobacteria bacterium (assembly GCA_047614865.1). Classification (GTDB taxonomy): domain Bacteria; phylum Pseudomonadota; class Gammaproteobacteria; order JAPPPA01; family JAPPPA01; genus JBLHFB01. The sequence goes on from JBLHFB010000027.1 coordinate 1,601, forward strand.
AATATTCTTAAAAGGTACAAACGAAACACTCGCGCCCAACGAAGAGCCGCTCCAATCAGCAATCACAGAAGCACGACGATTAAACGCTAGGCTTACCGCTGCAAACGGATTGATCGCATTATCGTTGTTACGCTGAGCTGCTGGCTCGGTCTGATCTTTAAAGCGCGAATCACCAACACCAGCAGTCACAACAACCGTCATTGGGTTGCTTGGATTGTTTGGACGAAGTGAACTAGCATGGCTAAGCGAAATATACTTGCTGCTGTCAGTGTTCTCAGCTGCACCCCAACCAATCGCGTTCTCAACCCCTACCGCAACTGATGTAGTAGGGCTGAGTGCACGGTGTAGCTTAAAGTTTACGTTGCCGTCTTCACCAACCTCACTATCGTCAATACCGCTACCGGAAAGGGAAATGATGCTGATGGTAGTTTCAAGGCCAACGAAGTCGTTTGGGTTACCAAGGCCGAAACCGATAGAGGCAGAGCCACTAAGTGATTTGCCAGTTGGCGAGTTGCGTTCAGCTTTAGTAGTTTGAACACCACCAATACCGGCGAAAACGTCACCCCAAGCAGCGCCGAAGCCTACTGGAGAAGACTGAGCAATTCCTGGAGACGTAGCAGGGGCGGTAATAGCCGCTAGAATAAGTTGCTTTAGCTCGTCGCTCAGTGGAAGTTCGTCAACAGATGCAGCAGTTGCAGCTGAAGACATTGAAGTAAGAGTAGCTGCAGTCAAGCCAGCAACTGCTACTTTACACGCGTTAGATTTGAGACTTTGCCACATAGGGAACAGGCCTTTCAGTTTAGTTTAATAGAGGTATTTGTTGCTTTTGTTATTGTAGCTACGCCAAAAGCGTACCGCAACCACTATAATCAATTGACGATATAACGGATTGACCACCAAGTCAATATTACTGAGGGGTTCGTCACTTTCACTAGCGACAGGGTATACGCCCATGACGTGCCCCAAGCGTTTCGAATAGTCAGGCATTTCTCATCCAGAGTTGCATTTAGCCTAACTGTTAGATCGCCAGCATTATATTTCATCACCATATCACCCGTGGTTCGGCTCGTTATGGTGAGCGATATCATCTACTGCCGAGAATTCATATTGATCGCTGCTATTGCTGTGACATTTCTTTAGCGCAGCAGCGGCAAATCTAGTAACAACGGTCGCTACGACGTTGTTGCCAACGCCAGACGGAGCCGCGTCAGGCAATTGGCTGATGCAAAACAGTGGCGCTATTACCCAGAATGCAGCAAGCAATAGGCTTAATGAGTGCTGGTTGCTTCGCGGGGTAAGCATAAAATAAGAACTTGAGCAACTGGCGGTGCAGTGGGTGCTGAGGTAGTCATTATGTTCGCGGCACGCAAGGTGCTTACCAAACTGACGCAATACCGAACAGTCGCTCGCGCCTCAGCAGAGCCACCATTAGCAACGCCTGCCGAACCTTGCTCTGACTGGCCGCATCGGAACTTGAACTTCTGTCCACACTATTGGCTGGGGCGCTGCATAGAAGATAGTTGGCCCAGAATCATCAAACGCTTGAACCAAGCGCTGCAAAACGGCACAATCGCCGATCCAAAAGTCGCAGCAAGTGCCCGACGACGCCTTAAACTAGTGCATCGTTAACACTATATAACCCCTTGCAAATAAATAGCAGGGGCGTTTTGTTGCTTGTAACCCACCTGAACTGGAGAAGCTCGATGCCGATCACAGTCGCAGTGCCTAAAGAAACCGCCGAAGGCGAAAAGCGCGTAGCGCTTGTCCCTAGCGCTGCTGGCAAACTTGCTAGCAAAGGCCTAACTGTACTTATAGAACAAGGCGCAGGAGAAGGCATAGCAATGCCGGATTCAGCGTATACCGACGCTCACGAGAACGTGTCTGTTGTTTCTCGCGATGAAATTTTTGGCGCTGATGTTGTACTCAAAGTGCAGCCATTCACCAGCGAAGAAATTTCCAAGCTAACCAGCGGCAACGTTGCGATTAGCTTCATGCAAGCGCACAACAAGATCGAAGAAACCAAGGCCCTGCGTGATGGCAACATCACCGCGATTGGCATGGAATATATTCCTCGCATCTCGCGCGCTCAATATATGGATGCGCTTTCTTCTCAGGCAGCCGTATCGGGTTATAAAGCTGTATTGATTGGTGCGAGCAAAATCGGCCGCTTCCTTCCAATGCTAACCACCGCAGCGGGCACTATCCGTCCAGCGGTGGTATTGGTTATTGGCGTTGGCGTAGCTGGCTTGCAAGCCATCGGTACTGCTCGCCGCCTTGGCGCAACAGTTGAAGGCTACGACGTACGTAAAGCCACCCAAGAACAAGTAGAGTCAATGGGCGCCAAATTCGTTGATGTGGGCGTTTACGCCGACGGCGAAGGCGGCTACGCACGTGAGCTGACCGAAGACGAGCTTGGCCAACAACGCGAAGTTCTGGCTAAGCACGTTGCTAAGTGCGACATCCTCATCACTACCGCAGCCATCCCTGGCCGCCCTGCTCCTAAGATCATCTTCAAAGATATGATCGACAATATGAAGCCTGGCGCAGTGATTGTAGATATCGCCGCAGAAACCGGTGGCAACACCGAGCTCACGGTTGCAGGCGAAGACGTCATGTACAACAACGTTTTGATCCACGGCGCAGTCAACTTGCCATCGACCATGCCTGAGCACGCCTCTGAAATGTATTCCAAAAACCTAGAGAACCTTCTTGCGTTAATGGTTAATGACGAAGGGGAGCTAGCATTGAACTGGGAAGACGAAGTAGTTTCAGGCGCCTGCCTAACCCATGGCGGCGAGATCAAACACGCTCAAAGCAAACAACTCATCGAAGGATAATAGTCATGATTGAAGGAATGGTAGCTCTGTACATCTTCATGCTGGCCGCCTTTACCGGTTACGAAGTAATCGCGAAGGTTCCAGCGATCCTGCATACACCGCTAATGTCTGGCTCGAACTTTGTTCACGGCATCGTAGTGGTTGGCGCAATGGTTGCCCTTGGCCATGCAGACTCACTTTTCGGCCAAATCGTTGGCTTTATCGGCGTATTTCTAGGAGCTGGCAATGCTGCTGGCGGCTATGTGGTTACAGACCGCATGCTAGAAATGTTCAAGCCAAGTAACGACTAGGCGGACTAGATAATGGAATACGTTAAATACGCGGTAGATGCGGCTTACTTTGCCACCATCTTCCTATTTGTAATGGGCCTTAAGCGTATGGCTCACCCACGTACGGCGACTTCAGGCATCAAGTGGGCTGGCGCCGGCATGGTTCTAGCGACTGTTGCTACCTTTGCCTACCCCGGCGTTATGGCCAACCCTATCAACGTTGCTTTGATCGTAATTGCGATCGTGTCATCGGTTGGTATTGCATGGGTTACCGGCAAGAAAGTTGCCATGACTGACATGCCGCAAATGATTGCTTTGTACAACGGCATGGGCGGCGGCTCTGCCGGCGCAATCTCAGCAGTGGTGCTATTTGGGGGCGGCGATCACGACCCAACCCAAATGGTGCTTGCAGTTGCTGGCGCAATCATCGGCACGGTCTCATTCTCGGGCTCTATTATTGCTTGGGCCAAACTGGATGGCCGTATCAAAGGCGTTCTGCGCTTCAAAGGCATCCAAGCTTTCAACGGCCTGCTGTTCCTAAGTACCGCTGCGATCGGCGCATACATAGCGCTTTGGCACGGCGGCCATGGCGCGATGGTAATTTTCTTCGCCCTTGCCTTGTTCTTCGGCGTAATGATGACCCTGCCTATTGGCGGCGCAGATATGCCGGTAGTTATCTCGCTATACAACGCCTTTACCGGCCTTGCGGTTGCGTTTGAAGGCTTCGTTATTGGTAACCCAGCGATGATTATCGCCGGTACCATTGTTGGCGCTGCCGGTTCGTTACTAACCGCATTGATGGCGACAGCGATGAACCGCTCAGTATCCAACGTATTGTTCTCTAACTTCGGTGAAGTGAGCGATGACAGCGATAGCGAGTTTGAAGGTGAAATGAAGGAAATCGATAAGCCAGATGCTGCGATTCAAATGGCTTACGCCAGCAAAGTAATCATCGTGCCGGGTTACGGCATGGCGGTAGCTCAAGCTCAGCATAAAGTTTGGGAGCTTGTTCAGATCCTTCGTGAGCGCGGCGTTACAGTTAAGTTTGCAATTCACCCTGTTGCGGGGCGTATGCCTGGCCACATGAACGTATTACTTGCTGAAGCTGGCGTACCTTACGACATCATTTACGACTTGGATGAGATCAACAACGAATTCAAGACGGCTGATGTTGCGATGGTAATCGGCGCGAATGACGTTGTTAACCCAGTAGCGAAAACCGATCCGTCTAGCCCGATTTACGGCATGCCGGTTCTAAACGTTGACGAAGCTCGCAACATTATTATCGTTAAGCGCGGCAAAGGCGCTGGATTCTCCGGAATCCAGAACAAGCTGTTCTTCTTGGACAACAGCCGCATGCTTTACGGCGATGCTACCGAAGTGACTAACCAGCTAATCGCCAGCGTTAAAGAATTCTAAACGCTGCTTGATTCGTTGAAGGTTGCTTCACACATGAAAAACCCGCCCACGAGGCGGGTTTTTTGTTTTCGGAGCGGCGCGCTGATTATTTGTTTCTATCACCGCGCAGGCCTGTTCGCCGTCTAGGCGAGGCTGGATCATCACCGACAATCGCAGCAAGCTGAGCACTCAGTTGGACCTCACGCACTTGTAATGAAGCAAGCTCTCGATGTTGCCGACGCTCAATGCGCCGATTCTCACGGCGCAGGCGTTCGGCTCTTGCCGAATCGTGGTGTTGATTGTGATCGCGATTGTCTTGGCGGCTATCGCGATGCTGCTCCTCATGAACATGCCTATTACCAAAGACACTGTGTAGAATTATCTCGGCAGCAATCCGTTCACCCGTATTCGAGTGTGCCGCTGCAGGTGCCGACACCATCGTAGCCGACGTTAATACGCCAGCAATCAATAAACGTTTCAACATATATGAACTCCTTTTTTGATCTCACCAAATAACACCGCCACCGACCGTCTTGCTTATGACTTTCATATGCATTCAAACATCTCGGATGGCAGCCTAAGTCCGACCGAGCTTGTCGACCGCTGTGCTGACGCTGGACTTAAGACAATTGCCTTAACCGACCATGACAGCATTGACGGACTCGAAGAAGCCGGACAAGCCTGTAGAGCACGGGGTATCCGCCTAGTTCACGGAACTGAAATTTCTGCGACATGGAATGACAAAAACTTACACATTGTCGGCCTCAACATACAAACCGACAATCAGGCTCTCAACGCGGCATTAAAAGGGCTGCAAGAAATGCGGCAAAGCCGAGCAGAGCTTATGGCTCAACGTCTCGAGAAAATCGGCATCCCTAATGCGCTTGAAGAAACCAGCAAAATTGCTGGCGGCGGGATGATTACCCGCACGCACTTTAGTCACTTTCTAATCGACCACGGCTACTGCAAACGTCCAGACCAAGTCTTCAAGCGCTACCTCGGCCAAGGCAAACCAGCCTATGTAAAAACCGATTGGCCAACGCTCGAAACCGTGGTCGGCTGGATTAGCGATGCGGGTGGTTACGCGATCGTTGCACACCCCCAGCGTTACAACTTTTCGGCCACCAAAATGCGGCATATGCTGGGCGACTTCGCTGAAATGGGCGGGCACGGCTTAGAAGTGATTGTCGGCACCGGTGCGCCACAAGACCGCAATGCGGGACACAACTGGGCGAGTCGCTTCAACCTGCTCGCCTCTGCCGGTTCGGACTTTCACGGCAGAGCGACGCCGTGGATCAAACTGGGCAATCTGCCTCAACTACCCGCCGGCCTAGACAACGTAGCCGAGCGACTAAACATTGACCCGATGACTAAGCCAATGGAGGCCCCACCAAGCGAAACGTCAGGTTAATCCTAGGGCCAACTGTCGATTTCACCTTTGGGACGGCATGCTGCCAGTCTCGCTGTGAATTGCCATCCATAACCAAGAGGTTTCCAGCGCGCAAATCAAAACTACGCGCCGCAATAGCCTGGTTCGATTTATGCCGGACTCGGAAACGGCGAGTTGAGCCAAGACTCAACGAGGCAATCGTTGGGTTAGCACCCAACTCAGGCTCATCATCACTATGCCAGCCCACCCCATGACTTCCGTCTTGATAGCAATTCACCAGTACTGAGTTAAAGCGCAGGCCTAGCTGCGCTGATATCTGTTCCCGCAATAAGCTCAAAGGCTCGAACCAAGCGACCGGCCGGCGTGCCTGCCCTGAGTATGAATACACCGCGTCAGAATCGCCCACCCATGAGGTCAATCTTGGCTCTGGCCAGCTTTTGCCGTAAACCGTGATTGGAAGTTGCTGCCAATCCACGACATCCATCAGTTGCCGAAACAGCGAATAGGAATCTGCCGCCGAATAAAACCCATCGATCAGCCGCAGGCCAGCTTCTGGCCATGCAGCCTGTTGTTGCTGATTAGGCTGCGTAGGTTGAATCAAGGTAAGCCAAAATATCCTGGCACTCGAACATTTCAGAGTCAGTGTTCGGATCAATTAAATACGGCACCTGCATTTTTCCTGCACGCTCCTGAAGCACCACGCGGTTACGCCCCTTAGCCACATCGTCGGGGTAAAAATTACTGCGAACCCATGAAGGCCCCATATCCGATCTTTGATACTTGCCGAAGCTTCGCACGATGTAAGGGATCTCTAATTCGCATAAGCGCTCACGTACTAGGCGCGAATAAGGGCTAGATTCAAAGCTATAGAGCTCCAGCAGCTCTTTCGGGGCAGACTTAGACGCGGCAACACGAACTCCCTTCATCCCGCGAGCAGCACTGGCAGCAAAGGAGCCTGCGAATTTTGCCTTACATTCTTTAAGGCGCGCTGGAGTAGCGCGGCCTCCATAGGTTTGAAATAGATACTCTATGATTTCTGCAGACTCCAACATGCTCTTGCCGGCATTAGGGTCCACCAAAAACGGAAACTGGCTCTCACCTGCTTTGTCTTTTGCAATAGCACGGAAACGTGTGCCGTCCTTCGGGCAGGGGTAAATGGTCGCATCAAGATCCAGCTCTGTCAGCACTTCTCTAACCATCCGGCAGTAAGGGCAGTTTTCAAATTCATACAACTCAAGAAGCTTCTCAGGCTGAGTAGTTTTTTTCGAGGCTGAGGTGCCTCTCCACTGGGCTGCTGAAGAAGCCGCGATTGAGGATGCAATATCGAGGGAATGAGGAATGCGCATTGGAATCTCTTTAGGCTTTAGTTACCCGCATTTTAACCGCAGCTGTGCGGTTACTCATTGGCCGTTCGCGCCAGAAGCAACACTTGAACCGACGATGCGCCGGCTTTTAACAGTACGTTGGCGATACGGTCAGGGGTTACGCCGGTTGTCAGCACGTCGTCCACCAGCGCTATTCGCTCGCCATTGAGAGAGCAGGTCACCTCAAAAGCTTTACTCAAGTACAAAAGGTAGACCTTCTTCTGAAGCGACTTACTTTGCCAACTTGGCGGACCCGTGATTTCAATCAGTTGAAAACCCCCTACCGCGGCATTTGCACGCGGACAACCTGAGGGCGGGAAAGCGGCAAATTGCATTTCGCTAGGTCGCGACTTCTAGCTCCAACTTAGACTTGTAAACCAGCTGCAAGCTATTTGGTTGACAGCGCACTCGTAGCCCGTATCCTAGCCACCTGAAATCAATCGTAATCGATCAGATTTCGACTGATTTGGCTCAAGGCTACGATAAAGCGCGGAACGTACCGCTGTACGTGAGCACTTTTGACGCCGAGTCGAGCCAAAGCAGGCGTGAATTGAACGGTTACACAACGGAGATCGCCGTGAGCGCACTAGCAGCCACCGCCTACATTCCAGACGACTTACGCCACGACTGGAGCCGCGAAGAAATCGCCGCGCTCTTTGCGCTGCCGTTTAATGATCTGCTATTCAAAGCGCAAACCATACATCGCGAAAACTTCAAGCCCAACGAAGTCCAGGTCAGCACCCTGTTAAGCATCAAAACAGGCGCCTGCCCCGAAGACTGTGCTTACTGCCCACAGTCTATTCGCTACGAAACCGGTCTGGAGCCAGAACAGCTAATGCTGCTTCAACAAGTGCTCGACCAAGCCAAAGCCGCGAAAGAAGCGGGCGCAAGTCGGTTCTGTATGGGCGCGGCATGGCGCAGCCCCAAGGATCGCGATCTTCCAGCAGTCGAAGCAATGGTAAAGGGCGTAAAGGCACTCGGCCTAGAAACCTGTATGACGCTTGGCATGGTTAGCGCAGAGCAGACTCAACGCCTGGCTACCGCCGGCTTGGACTATTACAATCACAACCTCGATACCTCGCCAGAATATTACGCGGAAATCATTACCACTCGCACCTATCAAGACCGCTTAGATACGCTACAAAATGTGCGCGACTCGGGTATGAAAGTTTGTTCCGGTGGAATTGTTGGTATGGGCGAAACCGCCGAAGACCGTGTTGGCTTCATGCAGGCGCTCGTCAACTTACCTCGCCATCCTGATTCTGTGCCAATCAACCAGCTAGTGAAGGTTGGCGGCACGCCATTAGACCAGTCAGAAGACCTAGACTCTTTTGACTTTATCCGCTGTATTGCTGTCGCTCGTATCCTCATGCCTCGTTCACACGTTCGCCTTTCGGCAGGCCGCACCGAGATGAACGACGAAATGCAGGCGCTATGCTTTTTTGGCGGTGCCAATTCAATTTTCTACGGCGACCAGTTACTAACTACCGAAAACCCAGCAGCCCAGCGTGACATGGAGCTATTCCAACGCCTTGGACTAAAGCCTGAAGAGCGCGTGATAGACGACTTCGGCCCAAATACACCGCGCGCAAATCTGGACGGCAACGTATCGAGCTTCCTTGGCGATGTACCCGTAGCCACGCATTAATGCCAAGCCAAGATCTAGACCAATTGCTTGCGCCCACCTTAGCCCAGGCAAAGGCCGCCAACCTTTATCGCCAACCTAAAGTTACTCAGCGCCTTAGCGCCACCGACGTCGTTGTAGACGGCAAGTCGGCCACCTGTTTCTGCAGTAACGATTATCTTGGCCTAGCAACCCATCCTAAAATTCGCAAAGCAATGCAAAGCGGCGGCTCTGGCGCAGCGCACCTGATCTCTGGGCACAGCCCAGAACACCATGCATTAGAAGAAGAGTTGGCAGACTTTCTCGGGAAACCCCGAGCGTTATTGTTCTCAACGGGATATATGGCAAACGTTGGCGTTATTGACGCGATCACGCACTCAGGCGAATGGACAATACACAGCGACGAGCTAAACCACGCCTCGTTAATTGACGGCTGCCGCCTGTCTAAGGCCAATACCAAACAATATCGGCATAACGATATAGCCCAGCTGCACAGCCAACTACAGCCAGATAGCAACCTGATCGTTACCGATGGGGTATTCAGCATGGACGGAGATTTGGCAGCGCTTAAGCAACTAAGCGGCCTGCCAGCCCATCTTATGGTCGACGACGCCCACGGCTTTGGCGTGCTTGGCTCTCAAGGCCGCGGCACCGTGAATCATTTAGGCGCGAATCAACAGGTTCCAATAATTATGGCCACGTTTGGCAAAGCCGTGGGCACCTTTGGTGCCTTTATTACGGGCTCCGACGCCTTAATTGAATATCTAATTCAACGCTGCCGAACCTATATTTACACCACCGCCAGCCCACCGGGGCAGGCAGCTGCCACCCGCGTGGCATTGCAGCTAGTTCAACAAGACGAATGGCGGCGCGACAAACTGCAGACACTTATTCAACGTTTTCGCAGCGGTTGTAGTGAGCTCGGCATTCAAACATCCAACTCCGGCACGCCAATACAACCCATTATCCTGGGCGACGCAGAAAAAACCCTCGACGCCAGCCAAGAGCTGCTCAAACAAGGGATATGGGTCGGTGCAATCCGCCCTCCCACCGTTCCACAAGGCACGGCACGATTGCGAATCACCTTGAGCGCAGAACACAGTGAGCACGATGTTGATCGCCTGCTAAATGCACTAGAACTAGCCTGTGACTAATCCGACTAAAAGCTGGTTTATCACCGGCACAGACACGGACGTCGGCAAAACTATTGTTGCTACAGCATTGGTCGATTGGCTTTCCCAGCAAGGCACAGCATGCGGCTACAAGCCTGTCGCAGCGGGCTGCGAATGCGTCGACGGTCAGCTGAAGAATAGCGACGCGCTGGCTTTGCAGGCAGCAAGCCGGCCCAAGCCAAATTATTCACTGGTAAACCCTGTTGCCTTAGCGGAGCCAATAGCCCCGCATATTGCGGCAGCCAACAAAAGCACAGTCATAAACCTGGGTGAACTAACCCAACAAGCGCGAGATATCGAAAAAGATTATCAATATCTAGTAGTTGAAGGCGCTGGGGGCTGGATGGTGCCGCTCAATAAGATGCAAAGCTTCGCAGATTTAGCAGTTGATATTGGCTTCCCAGTGATATTAGTAGTGGGAATGCGCTTAGGCTGCATTAATCACGCGCTCCTTACAGCCAGCGCCATAAAGAACAGTGGGTTACACCTGGCCGGCTGGGTCGCAAACTGTCCCCATCCCGAGATGCCTGCGCTTTTAGAAAACATAAACAGCATAAAACAGCGTTTGGATGCCCCTCTTCTTGGTGTCCTCCCGCAGCTGGATAAGCCTGATACAGCAGCAATTCAGCAGCACATCAATTTTCAAACGCTAGTATCATAGCGTGCGGCATATTGTCGCAGCATGGTGGCTAAAGTATCATTGCGGCCCGTTTGGCCCATATGAGGGCTGCCTTTGTGGATGGCCGTACTTGTCTGGCCCTTTTCCAGTTTTAATGGAGCATTACATGTCCTTTGTGAAACCGGGCTTTTTCCGGCCAACACTGTCCAAGGCGTTAAGCGTTCTGGGTCTGGCTTTTGTCAGTAGCTCAGCCTTTGCCGAAATGGGCCTGAACATGCCGGTGGGCGTTACTGCCATCAGTAAAGAAGTCTACCAACTACACATGGCGATCTTCTGGATCTGCGTAGTGATTGGCGTAGCCGTGTTTGGTGTAATGTTCTACTCCGTATTTGCTCACCGCAAATCACGCGGTGCAGTAGCAGCCACCTTTCATCACAGCACCACGGTTGAGATCGTTTGGACAATTATTCCATTCGTCATCCTTATGGCGATCGCAATACCAGCGGCTCGTACGCTAGTGAAGATGGAAAACACGCGTGGCGCCGAAATGTCGATTAAGATCACTGGTTACCAGTGGAAATGGCATTACGACTACGTAGGCGAAGACGTTGACTACTACAGCACGCTAACCTCTGAAAGCAACGAAGCTCGCCAACTAGGTTCTGGCATCGACGTAACTAAAGTAGAAAACTATCTAACAGACGTTGATAAGCCGCTGATCGTCCCTACCAACACGAAAATTCGCGTATTGATTACTTCTGCAGACGTTATCCACGCTTGGTGGATGCCAGCCTTCGCAGTTAAGAAAGACGCTATTCCTGGCTACATCAACGAAACTTGGTTCGAAGTTCAAGAACCTGGCACTTACCGTGGCAAGTGTGCAGAGCTTTGTGGCCGCGACCACGGCTTTATGCCGATCGTTGTTATTGCGATGGAACCAAGCGAGTACAAAGCTTGGCTAGAAAAGCAAAAGCCTAAGTCAGCGAAAGCTGATACCGAATCATCTCAGCTGCTTGCAGCTGCTCAGTAACCCTTTTAGGAGAGTCACACTATGGGCGACCATCACCACGGCCCCGAAAAGGGCCTACTACGCTGGCTAAAAACCACTAACCACAAAGATCTAGGTACGCTGTATCTATTATTCTCTTTGGTATCTTTCTTTATTGGCGGCCTTATGTCGCTAGTAATCCGTGCCGAACTATTTGTTCCTGGCATGCAGTTTGTTGACCCTCAGTTCTTCAACAGCATGACCACGATGCACGCGTTGATTATGATCTTTGGTGGCGTAATGCCAGCCTTTACCGGCTTATCAAACTACTTGATCCCTATTCAACTTGGTGCGCCAGATATGGCTCTACCTCGCGTCAACAACATGGGCTTCTGGATCCTTCCAGTGGCATTCACGATGATGTTGAGCACCCTGTTTATGGATGGCGGCGCTCCAGCTGGCGGTTGGACTCTATACCCACCACTGAGTTTGCAAACCGGTAACGCTCTGCCGTTCCTGATCTTTGCTATCCACTTGCTAGGT
>JBLHFB010000028.1:0-13631 GCA_047614865.1 Gammaproteobacteria bacterium
AGGGACTTATACCTTCGTTACCTCGTCTTCTAGTGCATCTAGTGATACTGATTTCGTCGTCCGGCTGAATGGAACCGCGATTGCCGCAGGTATCGCCCCCGGCGAAGAAAATCGAGCGATTTCCCTCAGTGGTAACACTGAATACGTGATTGAAATATATGATTTCAATAATATTGATGGGACATCTGGCGAGTACACCAGCACTTTAAGCGTCTCTGCACCTTAATCGGGCTGGTTAACAGGAAAATGACTATGAACACAGTTTTTAAATTATCTATCGCAGCGTCTTTGGCTTTAACCTTGTCTGCATGTGGCAGTACTGGAACAGGTGCAGCTTCACAACAACAGCGACAAGGTCATTGGATTGAACTTGGCCAGGCCGATACGGGTTACCAAAAGACTGGAGCGCCGGTTGGTTTGGCTTACATGCGTTTCTCCTCGTTGTCAGCAAACCAAGAGCTACCTGTGGAGCTGGTGCTGACTCCGCGAAGCGATATCGCTTCACTTAGAGTTCGTTACAAAGCCCTAGATGGTGCTCGTTTGGTTGGTGTAGACGAAATCCTAGCTGAGCAACTTCAGAGCGGGGAGGCCTTACCGCTTACCGTGCGTGTTGTTAGCAACAACCAAGCGGGTGGATCGCTTGCAATTTATGTTGATACTGATAGTGCTGGGTTTAAGTCATCCAGAGCCTTTGAAATCCGTTTGAATGATCAGTTGCAGCAAAAGCAGTCACCGAATGTTGAAATAGGTGAAGATGGCGGGAAATACACCACGCATAACCTCTAGCGCTGGTGTTTTGGATGCTGGCTAATTAACTAGCTGGTTCCAATATGGGTTCCTGCGGCATAACCAGATGCCCAGGCCCATTGGAAGTTATGTCCCCCTAAGTGGCCGGTTACATCAACCACTTCGCCAATGAAATACAAACCCTTTACTGTTTTGGCTTCCATTGTCTGAGACGAAAGCTCATCGGTATCGACGCCCCCTAGTGTGACTTCGGCAGTACGGTAGCCCTCAGTTCCACTTGGAATAATCGACCAGCCATGCAGCCTGTCAGCCCATTGCTCAAGGATTTGGCCTTGAAGTTCGTGCATTTTCGGATTGCCGTGTTCTTGGCAAACCATTTCAGCGAAGCGTTTTGGTAGTTTAAATGCCAATACGGTTTTTAATTCGCTCTTGGCGTGCTGTTCGCGCATCTCGGCAAGCCACTCTGTAGCGTCGTCCTTCGGCAGTAGATCAATCTCAACTGCTTGGCTGGTATGCCAATACGACGATATTTGTAGAATCGCCGGGCCGCTTAAGCCGCGGTGCGTGCACAGCATCGCCTCGGCAAATGATTGCCCGCCAGTAGTGATTCTTGTTTCGGGTATGGCAACCCCTTGGAGGTTTGCCATTGAATCCAAGGGCTTCCCGCTAAGCGTTAGTGGAACCAACCCAGCGCGTGTGGGGAGTAGGCTTAGGCCAAACTGCTTGGCAATTTGGTATCCAAAACCAGTCGCGCCCATTTTGGGAATCGACAGCCCCCCGGTTGCAATCACCACTGCGTCGCTTGCGATGTCCAAATTGCTAGCTTGAATTTGGAAGCCGCTGTTGGTTTTCGATACTTTGCTTATCTCGGTATCTAGGCGTATCCCAACTCCGGCGTCTTTTGCCTCAGCTAGGAGCATATTTAGAATGTCTTTCGAGCTGTCGTCGCAGAACAATTGGCCTAAGGTTTTTTCGTGATAGGGAATCTTATATTTCGCCACTAAGGCAATGAAATCCCATGGGGTATAGCGGGCGAGGGCAGACTTGCAGTAGTGCGGATTGCTTGAGAGAAAATTTTCAGGGTCGCTGTACATATTGGTGAAATTGCAGCGTCCACCGCCAGACATCAGACTTTTCGTGCCGGCTTTATTTGAGTGATCTAAGACCAAAACGGACTTACCGGCTTGGCCAGCGGTAATAGCAGCCATGAGGCCGGCCGCACCAGCGCCAATTACAACAACATCAACATTCATAAGTAGGTAGTAGGTTTACGAGATAACTTCGTTGAGGTTGAAAATGGGCAAGAGGATTGCAATCACAATAACCAAAACCATAACGCCCATACCTAGAATCATTACCGGTTCGATAATCCCTAGGAATGCCTTAATGGTGGTGTCGAGCTCGCGCTCTTGGTTTTGTGCCGCTTTGCCTAGCATTGCTTCCAGCTCGCCTGAGGTTTCGCCATTGGCGATCAGGTGAATAAGCATCGGTGGGAAATAGCCACTGTCTTTGAGTGATTTTGCGATCGGAGCGCCTTCGCGCACGCGTTCAGTAGCGGTTTCTACTGCCTTTCGCATCGGCAAATTAGTAACCACTTCAGACGATACTTTGAGCGCATTTAGTACCGGCACGCTACTGGCGACTAAGATGCTGAGCGTGCTGGCAAAGCGAGCACTGTTGGCGCCGCGTATTTGCTTACCAAAAACTGGCGACCGGAGTAGTAGCTGATGTAACCAATACTTGGGTCCTGGACGGTTAAAAATTGTCCGGAACAGGAAGATTGCAATAGCAACCAAAATTGCCATCACAATCCCGTGTTCGCGAATAAAGTCGCTTAACCAAATGGTGGCTTGGGTCAGGGCAGGGAGTTCCTCGCCCATGTGCTCGAAAGTTGAAACCACCTGAGGGACAACGTAAGTCATCAGGCCAACTAGGGCCGCAATCGCAATGATCGAAATGATCAGCGGGTAGAGCATCGCCAACAGGGTTTGTTGGCGCATCGCCTGGCGGCGTTCTGCATAGTCTGCCAGGCGGTCTAGGACGACGTCTAAGTGGCCTGATTGTTCGCCGGCATCAATGGTTGCCCGATACAAATCAGGGAACGACTGAGGGTACTCACCAATCGCTTTGGCAAAGCTGTGCCCTTCTAATACGCGAGATCGAATAGCCATCAGCATTTTGCTAACTTTCTGGCTCTCGCTTTGTTCACCCACCGCACTAATACACTCTTCGATCGGCATGCCAGAGTTAACTAAGGTTGAGAGCTGACGCAATGCCAGTGACATTTCTAGAACGCTGATTCCGCGTCCCGATACTTTGCCGTCGTTACGTTGCTTTTTTACGACTTCTCGGACGTCGACCGGCATCATTTGCTGGTCACGCAGTTGGGCGCGTATTTGGCGAGCGCTGTCTGCTTCTAGAACGCCTTTCTTGTTCTTTCCGCGTGAGTCGACAGCGGTGTATTCAAAGGCTGGCATGGACTAGATCGCGCGAGTGACGCGCATCACTTCTTCGATGGTGGTAATGCCCGCTACTGCTTTGTCGAAGCCGTCTTGCGCTAAGCTCGGGCCTTGGCTGCGAGCATGGTCATTCATTTTTCCTTCGCTACCTCCGTCATGAATTAGGTCACGCATTGTGCTGTCTACGTTGACCAGTTCATATATTCCTAAACGTCCGCGGTAACCGGAGTGGCCGCATTTGTCGCAGCCATGGGCTTTATAAAGCATCAGTGGCTGATTGGAACTGTGGCCGACCAGCTTCGCTTCGGCATCGGTTGCTTGGGCGGTCTGTTTGCATTCGCAAAGGCGTCTAACCAAGCGTTGGGCGAGCAGGCCAACAAGGCTTGAAGACAATAGGAATGGCTCTACACCCATGTCGCGTAAACGCGTTACCGACCCAATCGCGGTATTGGTGTGCAGTGTTGAAAACACCATGTGACCGGTGAGCGATGCTTGAACCGCTATCTCTGCGGTTTCCAAGTCACGAATTTCGCCGATCATTACTACGTCTGGATCCTGACGAAGAATCGCCCTCAGTCCACGTGCAAAGGTCATATTAACCTTGGTGTTTACTTGAGTCTGAGCTACACCGTCTAAATAGTACTCAACGGGATCTTCAACCGTCATTATGTTGCGACGCTTGTCGTTTAGTTCGCCTAGGCCTGCGTAAAGCGTCGTGGTTTTACCCGAACCCGTGGGTCCCGTAACCAGCATTATTCCATGCGGTTTAGCGATTACATCTTGTAGACGTTTAAGCTCGCCAGGATCCATCCCCAAGTGTGTGAGGTCTAAGCGACCCGCTTGCTTATCCAGCAAGCGCAGTACGACGCGTTCGCCGTGCGCAGATGGCAGGGTGGAAACCCGAACATCAACCGCACGGCCTGCGATACGTAAAGAAATACGTCCATCTTGTGGAATGCGCTTTTCGGCAATATCCAAGCGAGCCATCACTTTGATGCGCGAAATTAATAGCGGGCCAACGCCGCGACTCGGCTCAAGTACTTCTCGCATAACCCCGTCGACGCGGAAGCGAACGACTAGGCGATCTTCAAACTGTTCAATGTGAATATCTGAAGCACCTTCCTTGATTGCTTCAGTAAGAATCGCGTTGATTAGGCGAATAATCGGCGCGTCATCTTCACTTTCGAGCAAGTCTTCTGGAGGCAGGTCCATAACCGCCTGCTCAATCCCCATATCCTCGTCCAAGCCGACTGCCATGTGCATGGCATTGTCCGATGCGCCTTCGTAAGCGCGTTGCAAACGACGATTAAACTCGTCTTCTGGCACTTCTAACAATTCTGGTGGGTAGCCGGTGAAACGCTGGGTTTCTAAGATTGCGGCGAGGGTTACGTCGGGACGACAGATTAGCTCAAGCTTGCCATCGACAACTTCACCAGCAAGCACACCGTTGCGCTTTGCAAAGGCAAAGGGCGGGCGGACAACTGGCTTGGCTGCCATATTTGGTTCTAGAGCGGGCGCAACTGGGCCAGCGCTTTTTATCAGCGCTTCGGTGCTTTCCGTTATTGCCGCGTTTGTGTCGTCAGACCCAGAAGCGGCAACATCGAACTCATCGTCCGCGTGGGCCGAATCGTGATCTGCGGTGCTTGGCATCGTCTTGCTCTTCTTCCGATTTTGTTTTGGCTTCGACTTCACTTAGTGTTTGCTTAACAAGGGCACTGTTGAGCAACGAAAGCTGTTCTGGTGTGGCTGCTGCTGCAGGTTCTGCCGGCAATGCCGGTAAAGCAGACCCATCTTCTCCGCCCCAGCGTTGCTGCTGCAGTCCGCGGAGCAAGTTGTAACGCTCTTTACTATAGCGGTAGAGATCAGCGCCGTCGTTTAAAACAACCGGACGGATAAAGATCATTAAGTTGCGTTTGGTTCGCTGACTTCTTCTGCCTTTGAACAGGTTGCCGAGAATAGGAATGTCGCCCAAGATTGGCACGCGCTGTTCTTCTGCAGCAACGGTGTCGTCGATCAAACCGCCGAGAGCGACAATTTCGCCGTTGTCGACAATCACGGTGGTATCAATGGTCCGCTTGTTGGTCACAACGTCGGCTGTTTGCAAGCTACCAGCGCTTAGCACTAGGTTTGAAACCTCTTGGTACAGCTTAAGCTCAACAGTGTCTTGGTCAACCACATGCGGCGTAATACGCATGGTAATCCCTACGTCCTTACGCTCAATGGTTTGGAAAGGATTGGTAACTGAAGATGAGCTGCCAGAACCAGTGGAAGTGAATTGACCCGTGAGGAACGGGACTTCTTGGCCGATCGAAATTTCTGCTTCCTGGTTGTCCATCGCCAACAGGCTTGGGGTAGAAAGGACGTTGTTGTTAGTGTTGGAGCTTAGCGCGCGCAAAAGGCCAAGGAACTTCAATTGGCCGTTGCTCGTAATACCGCCCGCTAGTGTTATCCCGGGAAACGAGGCCCCGGCACCCAATGCTGACGCTGGATTATCTGCGGTGAGTGCGCCGAGGACGCTACCGATCCCAACACCAATTGGGGACGGAGTTTCGCTGAGTATGATTCCCGCGCTGGTTGCGCCTGCCCAGTTAAAGCCTAATGCCGAGGCATCATCAACGGTTACTTCGGCAATGATGGCTTCTACTAGTACCTGAGCGCGGCGGATATCTAACTGTTTAATAACTGAGAGCAGTTCACGCATCGGGCGTGGCGGTGCGGTGATGACTAATGAGTTGGTGTTTTCGTCGGCAAGGATGGTTACTTCCTTGGTAGTTTTACCGCCATCTTTGCCACCGGAGGTAGTAGCAGTGGCGTCAGCGTAGCCTTGAAGAATCGTCGACATTTCTTTCGACTTGGCATACTTCAGATAAATAACTTGAGTCGTGCCATCGTTATCTAGACGGGTATCGAGGTGGTTGATGATCGCCCGCAGCTCCAAGCGGGTTGTTTTGTCACCGCCTAGCAGGATGCTGTTGGTACGAGTATCAGCAATAAAGGTGGGGGCTTCGTTACTTGAATTATTACGTGGAGTTGATCGTTTCAACGACGATAGTATCCTAACCACTTCACTGGCATTGGCGTGCTCTAGAGTAACCAGCTCGATTTCGGCATCGGTAGGGATGTCGATTTTCTGGACAATCCCCATCAAGCGATCAACGTTTGCGGCGCGATCAGAAATAATCAGGATATTGGTTGGTGCGTAAGCCGCAAGATGGCCGTACTGAGGAAGTAGAGGACGAAGTATCGGCACTAACTGTGCTGCGGTAACGTGCTCGATCGGAAGAACTCGGGTTACCAGTTCATCTCCGCCATGAGCACGCGAGTTAGCTTTCTGTCCGCCTTGTTGTTTGGCGTTGGTTTGAGGAAGAATTTTGGTGATGTCGCCCGATTCAACCGTCGCAAAACCGTGTACTTCCAGTATCGAAAGAAAGGTTTGGTAAAGCAGCTTAGCGTCCATCGGCTGTGCCGATATCACGGTTACCTTGCCTTTGACGCGCGGATCGATAATGAAGCTACGATTGGTGACCTGGCTGACCGTTTCAATCACGGTACCGATATCAGCATCTTTAAAGTTCAGCGTAATCTCGTCTCCAGCGATACTAGCGGGTGCGACGAGTACGCCAAGGCAAAGCGATAGAATCGCAAAGCAGCGACGGAGGGCGGTTGAATTGTTACGTAAAATCAAAACGTAATCCTGTCATTTCTATTGTAGGTTCACAGAGACCGACTCCGCTTTTCCACGGCGTTGTAGGTCTATGGTGATCGACATCGCGCTGCTCAGCGACGATAACATTTGGAAACCCTTTTGAGGGTCATCTAAGGTTTGGCCGTTAATTGCTTTAACTAGGTCGCCAGAACGCAGGCCCGCCTGCTTAAACAGTTGTCGGTTTTTCCCCGGGTAAATACGGTAGCCAGTCAGCACGCCTTTGCTATAGACAGGGCGGACACGAATAAAGTCAGAGGCCTTGGTCGGGTCTCGTAAGAGTTGGTCTCTTACTCCGCTTAGTTCCTTGGCAGTTTCAGAGCTGATTTGAGTTGAATTGGCCGCCGATAGATTGGATCGCCCTGTGAACGATGAGCCGCCCCCATTACCAGAGGCTTTCGCGATAGCGAGCTTTTCCATACGCAAGACTTCGAGTTCGCCGCGGTTGTTGATAACCACGTGGCCCTCGTTTATCTCATGAAGGGTAGTGTTGTCATCGATATCGTCACTAACCGCATAGAGTTCTTGCCTGCCCCCTTTTTGGATCATTGCTCGTGAAAAGGCAGGATTAGATGACAGCACGATGCCTGAGAGGACGAGTTTTAGCTTAGTATCTCGTGTGGTGGGTGTCGGGTCCGGGCGATCATCGGCTGCGGGGCTGGTTTCTCTCTTGGGCGGTAGTCCAAATAAATTCAGTCGAGTAACTGATTTAGCATCAAATTTCGTTCGTGCGGACTGTTGCTCGAATGAGTCCGACTGGCTTGGTGCGGCAACACTATAACTAGGCACCATTAGCCAAGTCACATCAGCAAGCCGCCACATTGCAACAACCAGCAGTAGGACAGCAAGCCAAATTGGAAACTTTATAAGCAGGCGATGAATGATGTTCGGTCTCTAATTTTTTTGGTTATGTCCCCAGCATTCTTTTGGCGGCAAACCAGCAGATTGACAGAACGGGCAGAACTGCCTCTAATCATACTGATATTTCACCCGTAACTGCGGAATTTATCGGTAAAAATACGATTTTTACTTTGTATCAATGACAGTGAAAATCGGCGCTGGTTTCACGGTAAACTTAAGAGGTTGTTTTCAGCTATTCGACGGTCCACTCAGGTTTCAATGCAAACACCTTTCGTACATCTCGCAGTTCACTCTGAATATTCACTTGTAGACAGTGTTGTTCGTCTAAAACCCTTGATAGGCCATGTTTCTGCGCTTGAACAGCCAGCGATCGCGATCAACGATCAAGGCAATATGTTCGCCCTCGTGCGGTTTTATAAAACGGCATTGGCTGCGGGAATAAAGCCGCTGGTGTCGGCTGAACTAAGGTTGTACGACGCAGAGAGCGACAGCAGCAGCCGTGTACTCGTCTTCGCAATGAATCTGATTGGCTATAGAAATCTTACTGAGATCGTAAGTAAGGGGTACACAGAAGGGCAGCAATTAGGCGTTGCTTTCGTTAACCGCGAATGGCTCTTTGAGCAAAACGAAGGATTGCTAGTGCTGTCAGGTGGCAAAGACGGCGAATTCGGCCAAGCGGTATTGAGTAACCGTCAGGATCGAATCGGCGAGCTGGTTGCCGAGTGGACTAAGCACTTTCCTGGGCGGTTCTACATTCAGATTCAACGCACCGGTAGAGCGGGTGAAGATGATTATTTGCATGCGATTGTGCCGATAGCCGCCGCCAATCAGATTCCATTGGTCGCAACCAACGACGTTCGTTTCCTCAAAACGGAGGAATTCGAAGCACACGAAACCCGTGTCTGCATTAACCAAGGCAGGGTAGTAAACGACCCAACGCGTCCGCGGGACTATTCGCCACAGCAATATCTTCGCAGTGGCGACGAAATGGGGGCTTTATTTGCCGACTTGCCCTCGGCGATTGAAAACAGCATAGAGATCGCGAAGCGCTGCAATGTCCAATTATTACTAGGCGAGAATTTCTTACCCGATTTTCCTGTTCCCGAACATCACAGTATTGCCAGCTTTCTTCGTGAAGAGTCCGAGAAAGGCTTGGAAGACAGGCTAGAACTCCATTGGAGGCTACGTCTGGCCGAAGAAGGCAGCTTAGGTGATGGCCAAAAAGCCGAAGACCGAGTCATCTATGAAGACCGCCTAGATATCGAGCTCAAAGTAATTGAAGGCATGGGTTTTCCCGGTTATTTCTTGATCGTAGCCGACTTTATTCAGTGGGCGAAAAGGCACGATATTCCGGTGGGGCCGGGCCGTGGTTCTGGAGCAGGCTCGCTGGTTGCATACGCACTCAAAATCACTGATTTAGACCCCCTGAAATACGACTTGTTGTTCGAGCGTTTTCTAAACCCCGAACGGGTATCAATGCCGGATTTTGATGTCGACTTCTGCATGGATAGGCGTGACGAAGTGATTAGCTACGTTGCCGACCACTACGGTCGAGATAAAGTATCGCAAATTGCCACGTTTGGGACGATGGCCGCGAAAGCGGCGGTTCGCGATGTAGGGCGGGCGCTTGGCCAGCCGTTTGGTTTAGTTGATCGGGTCGCGAAGATGATCCCGAATGATCTTGGGATCAACCTGCAAACAGCCTACGAAGAAAGCCCTGAGCTTAAGCAGCTTATCGATGACGAAGACGAAGAAGTAGCGCCGTTATACCGTCGTGCTAAAGCGCTTGAAGGGCTTGCCAGAAACAGTGGCAAGCATGCCGGCGGGGTAGTTATCTCGCCCACCAAGCTAACCGACTTCACGCCACTGATATGCGACCAAGAAAACACCGGCTTAATTAGTCAGTTTGATAAAGATGACGTTGAAGCCGTTGGGCTGGTTAAGTTCGATTTCTTGGGCCTCCGGACCCTCACAATCATTGACTGGGCGCTTGAGAAAGTAAACCGCATCCGCAAGGAGTCAGGCGAAGCGCTTCTTCAGATGGAGACTTTGCCGCTTGATGACCAGCCAACCTACGAGTTGCTGAAATCAGGCAAAACCACCGCGGTTTTCCAGCTGGAGTCTGGAGGCATGCAACGTCTACTGACCCAGCTCCTCCCGGATCGCTTTGAAGATGTGATCGCGCTAGTAGCGCTATACCGCCCAGGCCCGCTAGGCTCTGGAATGGTGGAAGATTTCGTTGCCTGTAAACACGGTCGGCAGCAGATGGTATTTCCGCATCCCTCGCTAGAAGAAATTCTTTCCCCAACCTACGGAATAATTCTCTACCAAGAGCAGGTGATGCAAATTGCCCAGATCTTGGCCAAGTACAGTTTGGGCGGGGCCGATATTCTTCGCCGAGCGATGGGTAAGAAGAAGCCAGAGGTTATGGCTGCGGAATGGGAGAAATTCCGTGATGGTTCGGTTGCTAACGACGTTGAAGAGGCGACCGCTCGCTATATTTGGGATTTGATTGAGAAGTTTGCCGGATACGGTTTTAACAAATCACACTCCGCCGCATACGCGTTGTTGACCTATCACACTGCTTGGCTAAAGCAGCACTACCCATCTGAGTTTATGGCTGCTGTGATGTCTGCCGATATGGACAACACCGATAAGGTTGTCCATTTGATTTCGGATGCCCGAAATAGTGGCCTTGATATCTTTGAGCCGAGCGTCAATAAATCCCTATATCGCTTTGATTCTATTGGAGAAAATGGAATCATGTATGGCTTGGGTGCTATTAAAGGCGTTGGCTTCGCCGCGATTGATGGGCTTATTGCAGAACGTGAAAAGAACGGTGAATACCGCGACGTATATGATCTAACCCGTCGTAATGAGCTGGGCAAGGTCAACCGCCGAGTGCTTGAAACCCTCGTCAAAGCGGGTGCGATGGACTGCTTTGGTCATACTCGGTCGACCATGATGGGTCAGATTAAGCCGGCGATTAAGGCGGCTCAGCAGGCTGTGGAGGCCGAAGCAGCCGGGCAGGTGGATTTATTCGGACTTTCGGAAGCACCTACAGAATCAAATCACTCAAGCTATGACATTAAGCCGGTTGAAGAATGGGAAGACTTAGAACGGCTAACTGCTGAGAAAGCGACACTTGGTTTGTATCTAACCGGCCACCCAATCACTGAGTACGCCCCCGAACTAAAACACTTAAGAAGCGCTGACTTCAGCTCGTTGATAGCAAAATATGAAGCCGAATCTCCGCCGCCATCAAACGACAAAAGGGATCCGGACGAAAAGCCGCAACGCCGTCGCCGTATGCCAGGCACCGTGGTTGGCTGGGTGATTGGGGTACGAATTGTCCAGGGCAAGCGCGCCTCAATGATCTTGGATGACCAAACAGGACGTATCGAGGTGCAAATGTTCTGGGAGGCTTACGAGAAATTCAGAGAGTCTTTCGTGATGGACAGCTTGGTGATCGTTGATGGGAACATCGGATACGACGACTATACCAACGGATATATGATCGCGCCGCGAAGCATTTCAACCATTGGTGAGGTCCGAAACGATCTTCTCAGGCGGATTGAAATTGACTGGAACAATCAAGGAGCCTCAGATGAGGCTGACCCAAAGCCGCATCAGCTTAACGATCTGATTGGTGGCTATCGCGACGATGGCCGCTGCCCCGTGGTTATCAAGTATCGGTCGCCCACTGCAGACGCGCTTATTCGCCTAGGAAAGGACTGGAATGTGATGCCTAGCGATTTAATGATTCGTGATTTGCGCCGCCAGTGGGGCGATGCTGAAGTCCGGCTTGTCTATAGATCGTCTGCCTAGTGCGTAGAGTAACCCGCCGCTTTGCGGTACTATTATTTCTACGTTAAAACCCGCCTTACACGACTATGCCGATGAATCTAAAATTTCTTGATTTTGAACAACCAATAGCTGAACTAGAAGCCAAAATTGACGAACTCAGATATTTGTCGGAGTCGGGCGGCGAAGTCAGCTTAACGGATGAAATTCGTACCTTAGAGGCGAAGAACAAGCGCCTAACTGAAAGCGTTTTCTCGAATCTGAGTTCGTGGCAAATAACCAAACTTGCTCGCCATCCTCACCGACCCTATACGCTGGACTATATAAATAAGATATTCACAAATTTCGAAGAGCTTCATGGCGACCGAGCGTTCCGCGACGATCCTTCGATTGTTTGTGGCGTAGCGCGACTAGATGGCCGGCCAGTGATGGTGATTGGTCAACAAAAAGGCCGTGACACTAAAGAAAAGCTAAAGCGCAATTTCGGCATGCCATACCCCGAGGGCTACCGTAAAGCGTTGCGAATGATGAAAATGGCTGAGCGATTCGGGATGCCGGTGATTACCTTTATCGACACCCCGGGGGCGTATCCCGGCATCGAAGCCGAAGAGCGTGGCCAATCAGAAGCAATTGCCCGAAACCTTATTGAAATGGCGCGCTTGAAAACCCCGATCATTGTCACCGTGATTGGCGAAGGTGGCTCAGGCGGCGCATTAGCTATAGGCATGGGCGATCATGTCGCGATGCTGCAATACAGTGTTTACTCGGTGATTTCACCGGAAGGCTGTGCCTCCATTCTGTGGAATGACGCAGCATTTGCAGAACAAGCCGCAGACTCTATGGGGATGACCGCTACCAAGTTGCTTGAACTGGGCTTGATTGACAAAATTATCCCCGAGCCGGTTGGCGGAGCACACCGCAACTATGAACTAACAGCACAGCGGCTGAAAGCTAATATTTTAGAGGCTTTGGCAGCAGCTGATAGCAAGTCGATAGAGCAATTAGTAGACGACCGCCACGATAGCTTTATGGCCATGGGCGCCTTTGAAGAATAGATTTGCGGCGCATTGGGCAGGCTTGCAGCTTGCCTGGCCTCAGCTGCAGTCAGCGCCGATGCACTGGCTGGCGCTTAGTGGTGGGGCCGACTCCGTCGCCTTGCTCCATTTGCTGCATCAGTTGCCCGACGAATCTCGGCCTCCGCTTAGTGTAGTCCACGTTCATCATGGACTGTCAGAAGACGCTAACGGTTGGTTGCTGTTTTGCCAGCAAGTTGCAGGCAAGCTCGGCATTCCATTTCATTCCATCCGGTTAGATTACGATCATTCAGAGCGTCGCCGCCTTGGGGTTGAAGGCTGGGCGCGTATGGCTCGTTACGCAGCAATTGCTGATTTGATTGGAGTGGACGAAGTGGTCCACTGTGCTCAACACCAGTCTGACCAGGCGGAAACCCTCATTTTGGCTCTGATGCGTGGTGCAGGCTCCGATGGACAGGCATCCATGCCTATTCTGAGAAAGCTGGGAAGCGGCTGGTTGTGCCGCCCATTGCTCGACTTTACTCGCGCTGATTTGCAGGAATTTGCGCTTCAGGAGCAGGGCGAGTGGATTGAAGACCCTAGTAACAACGATAAGAGCTTTGATCGAAACTTCATTCGCTCTGAGGTTCTCCCTGTTATGACGGAGCGCTGGCCGTCGGCCAACCGCTCATTAGCGCGAGCGGCTTCGCTTGCCGGTGAGGCTTCCGATGCAAGTCAGTGGTTTGCCAGGCGAATGCTTGACGAGTTGCTCATCCGAGGCGAGTGTTTAATCGTTGAAGGGCCAAGCCGAAGCCAGCCCAGCTCAATTGCAATGAGTGCTTTTGCTGATTTACCGATACCCGTTAGAAACCAGCTGCTCCGGCAGTGGGTTGTCGACTCAGGTGTCGCGACTTTGCCGCACGCTAAAATGGCGGAAATTGACAAATCCGTGTTGCCGGCTCGCTCCGACAAAAACCCCTTCTTAACATGGGGGGATGGCGTTTATTTGGGGCGATTTAGTAATCGCCTGTGGTTGTTCAATGA
>JBLHFB010000029.1:0-12966 GCA_047614865.1 Gammaproteobacteria bacterium
TCCGATGCATGTCGAAAGCTACAGCCGAGACTTTCGAAATTTTAGAAGAGCGCTTTTCACGCGTTTCCAAATAATGGACCGGGTACTTAGCGGTGAGCGATTTAAGTACCCCAGTCCATCCACTAATCTGAGAAATCCAGCCAGCGACAAATAGCAACGGCGGGCGATCAGTGGCAACCGGCGGACTAAATTCAAACATCTGCAGTTCGACACCATCTGACATCGTTAGGAAACGCGTTTCCACGATGCAGCCCTCGGCTGCGTGTTGCAATAAGTCCATCAAACTGGGTTTACCTAAGTATTTAGGGCTAAAACAATACCGGCAAATCGCCTGCATTCCCAGTTCGCTATTTTTTGCTTTACGGCGTCATGCGGTTAGCGCTAGGCTCAGTGCCTGTAGATAGCTCACTCACCAAGCTTCCGTTAGCTAACCTTTTGGAGAAAACCATGACCGCACTGGATATAATTCAGCTTATGCCAACCGCCTTTGTAGCGGAGCGAGCGAGTGATGTTAATGCCTCGGTTCAATTCAACATTTCAGAGCCGGTTTATGTCACCATTGCGGCTGGCGAATGCACGGTAACCGACGGTACACATTCCGATCCGACCGCATCGCTAACCATTGAAGACAGTGATTTGATCGACCTATTGAACGGTGATCTCGACGGCATTTCAGCCTTTATGTTGGGAAAACTTCAAGTTCAAGGTGACATCCTTTTTGCACAAAAATTTATTGGCTACTTCGATCGAGAGCTTATTTCGTAGCCAAAACAAACTGGAGATAGAACTTGAAAATCCGTGTGGTGTTTAACCAAAAAGGCGGCGTGGGAAAATCCACCATCACCTGCAACTTAGCTGCGATCAGCGCCTCACGCGGATTAAAAACATTGGTGGTTGATTTAGACCCGCAATGTAACGCCACGCAATACCTTCTTAGTTCTAGCGACACGCTGGCCGAGAAAACCGTAGCTGACTACTTTGCCCTTCAACTAAAGAGCCGACTAACGCCCGGCGCCAAAAAAGGGATTGAAGAATTTGCCACTGCAACGCCGTTCGAAAACCTCGACATTGTTGCTGCCGACCCAGAGCTAGACGAGCTACAAGTAAAGCTAGAAGCCCGCGCAAAGATCTACAAGCTGCGCGATGCTCTAAATAAAATTAAAGGCTACGACGCGGTATACATTGATACACCGCCGGCTCTGCACTTCTTTACCCGGTCAGCACTCATTGCCGCTACTGGCTGCATCATCCCCTTCGATTGCGACGACTTTGCTCGCCAAGCGCTTTACAACGTGATGGAAACGGTCGACGAGATCCGAGAAGACCACAACGAAAACTTGGAAATTGAAGGCATTGTGGTGAACCAGTTCCAAGCTCGCTCTAATCTGCCGCAGCGTTTGGTTGCTGAGCTGCTTGAAGAAGGACTGCCGGTTTTGAACACCAAACTGAGTAGCTCGATTGTTGTTAAGGAGTCGCACGACAAATCAGTGCCTCTGATACATCACTCGCCAAAACACAAGCTAACCGAAGCTTTTGTTGCTCTTTACGACGAGCTTGATACCTAGAAATCCATCTCCGCAAAGGGACGAATATTCGGGCCTTTTTGTGTATCCAACAACCTATAGAAGCCATGACCATCAATATTTCAAAAGAAGCTAGAAATCAAATAGTCGATTCTATTCAAGCCTATTTCGACGAGGAAATGGAAGAGCCGGTAGGCAACTTGGTTGCCGATGCATTGCTCGATTTTTTCGTTAAGGAAGTGGGCCCGTCGATATACAACCAAGCGATTCGGGACGCTCAGACGCATATGTTGGCGCGAGTAAATGATCTCGACCTGGAAATATTTCAAGACGAGTTTCAGTACTCAAACACGTAAGCAAAGCGCTAACCACGCGGGGCAAAAACCGCTGCTTTAGCAACTTAAAATCACAACCCGTTGTGAGAAATTCTGAGAGAATAAGAATCATTTTTTTCACCTAGGAAGATGCAATGAACTGGCAACTATCAAACCCCTCACTTCTGAAAGCTCAGGCGCTAATCAACGGCCAATGGGCAAATTCGGATAACGGGGATACATACGCAGTAATTAATCCCGCGACGGGTGAAGAAATTGCCCAAGTCGCCAAATGCGGTCGAGACGAAACCACTACGGCTGTAGAGGCTGCCGCCACCGCCCTACCCGCTTGGAGCGCTAAGTCCGCAAAAGAGCGCGCCAATATTCTGCGTGCTTGGTACAACCTGATGGTTGAAAATGCCGACGACTTGGCATTAATTCTTACTACCGAACAAGGCAAGCCGCTGGCCGAGGCAAAAGGCGAAATTGGCTACGGCTCTAATTTCATCGAATGGTTTTCCGAAGAAGCCAAACGGATTGATGGCGACGTAATTGCCCCACCATCCAACGACAAGCGAATTGTGGTTGTTCGCCAACCGATTGGCGTAGTTGCCTGCATTACCCCTTGGAATTTCCCAAACGCAATGCTCGCACGTAAAATTGCGCCTGCATTGGCTGCTGGCTGCACCGTGGTCTGCAAAGCAGCAAACGAAACGCCGCTGTCAGCCTTAGCAATGGCAGAACTCGCGATTCAAGCTGGCGTTCCAGCAGGTGTCATTAATTTGGTGAACGGCCGCACCAGCGAAATTGGAGAGGTGCTGACCAGTCACCCAAGTATTCGTAAGCTAACCTTCACCGGCTCAACCGAAGTCGGAAAAGAGCTAATCAAGGCCTGTGCAGGCACGGTTAAACGTACCTCAATGGAGCTTGGCGGCAACGCGCCATTTATTGTCTTTGCCGACGCTGATTTAGAACTAGCCACTAACGGAATAGTCGGCGGCAAGCTTCGCAATGGCGGTCAAACCTGTGTCAGTCCAAATCGCTTTTTTGTCCATGAAGACGTCTATCAGCAGTTTATTCAAATAGCGATAAATACGCTCAAAGCCCAGAAAATCGGTAACGGAGTTGATCCTGGAGTTACGCTCGGCCCAATGGTCAACCAAGGCGCCGCTAACGGCATCTACGGCATGATCGACAAAGCGGTGGCCGATGGCGCCACTTTGGTTCACGGCGGCCAGCGCACTGATCTAGGGCCTTGCTACGTGCAGCCAACGATACTTGGCGACGTCACTGAGGCTATGGAGATTTTCCACAGTGAGATCTTTGGCCCCGTTCTGCAGGTGATTAAGTTCCGCAGCGACGAAGAGGCGGTTGCTATGGCCAACAACACACCGTTCGGACTGGCCGCGTATATGTACACCAACGACTACCGCCGCCAATGGAAAGTATCTGAGGCGCTTGAATACGGAATTGTTGGGATTAATGATGCGGCACTATCGAATGAAATGGCGCCATTCGGCGGAGTTAAACAATCGGGCAATGGGCGTGAAGGATCCAAGTACGGAATCGACGATTACGTTGAAGTGAAATATATCTGTATCGGCGGCATTTAAGCTCTCGAGTGAACGTCACAACGAAATAAGGCCGAGCAATGCTCGGCCTTATTTCGTTTTGCCACTAGTGGCTTCCAAGCTCAATCGCGCTGAGCTACAAACAGCGTGTGAGTGAACTTCTTCGCCTGCGGGTAGGCTTTTGCTGGGATGCATTCAACGTTCTTAAAGGCTTTTCGCAACGCGCGGGCGAAGTTCTTATCTTCGTTAGCCGACCAGTAGACCACGCGCCCGCCCGGATACAGCGCCGCTTTAGCCCGGGCGATCCCGCCGGTATTGTAGAGCCCGGAATTTCCCTTCTGCACCAGCGGGTCTGGGCTGTTATCTACATCCAACAGAATCGCGTGATAGCGCTCATTCCCAGACTGGTTGAGCAGCTTCGCTACGTCGCGGATGTGAATAGTTACGCGCGGATCATCAACGAGCAGTCCGTTCACGCTGCTGAGAAACTCGCGATTCCAGTCGACGATCACCGGCAAAAGCTCCGCCACGTCGACAGTCGCATCAGGCGGACAGAGCGCCAGAACCCGGCGCAGGGTAAAGCCGAATCCTAGCCCACCGATCAGCACGCGAGGCTTATCGGGTAACCCCCGACAAGCTAGCTCAGCCATCTTCTGCTCCGAGGCTGAGTCTTTGGTGCTCATCAGCGGCACCCCGTGTACTTTCAAAACATACTCGCCATCGTGCTCTAAAAGAACGAGGGTTTCGCCATCCGGCGTCTTGGAAGTAGCTAGCTTGGTGGTGATCTTCATAACTGCGTCTGTAGTGGTCGTGTCCAAACACGCCATCCGGCGGTTTGAGGTAGTTGATCCTGCAATTCAGCAGGCATGAGGCCGTGGCGCCTTAGGTTTAGTTCTTAACCGCCTTCCACAGCGCATCCAAACGCTTAGCAGAGACACTTTGTTTGGTTCCCAGATTCTGAGCGAATAGTGACACTCGATACTCTTCAATAGCCCAACGGAACTCAATTAATCCAGGATCAACCACGCCACGCTTTGCTTGCTTCTCAGAAGCCTCGGTATACCGCTGCCAATAGATATTTACTTGGCGAGACCACTCGGCATCTTTTCTCGGCGCGCCCGCAAGCTTTTCGAGCCGTGCATCAATCGCTTTCAGAAAGCGTGGAATATCACTAAGTCGAGCATTAGGTGTGTCGCTAATAAACCCTTTGTAAACCAAATGATTAAGCTGTGAGTCTATATCGGCTGCAGCTGCCAGCTCGACCAAGCTGGTTAACCCGCGTAACTTACGGCGCAGTTCAAAATAGTGAGCGAGCATTCTGTCTATCCGCTTCCACAAATCTTGGGCATGGCTAACAACTTCGCCACGCGCCTCGTCGCAGCGCTGCTCAAAGTCGACTTGCTGTCGTAATGCTTGCTTGCCATTGAGGTGCAGCTGATCAACCACGCAGGCGAACAGATCGTGGCGCAGCACGGCTTTCTCACGCAGCACCCGACCCAAGGCTCTTGTCACCAACGGTTCACGCGCTGCGGGCGGCGGATTAACGGTAATAAAGCGCGTTTCTAGCAGATCTAAATTGTCCAGATTCTTTTCAAGCCACTTGAGCGGGTTGCGCTGCTTAATCAGAATCAGACGGCGGCAACCCAAGGGATGTAGCTCAGTGGCTTTCTCTGTTTCTTCAATTAAGCAAAGCTCGACGCTGTCACCCAAATCTTTCAATGTGGGAATGCAGCGAATCGGGAAGCCGCCACTGCTCACCTCACAACTTGCCTCTAAGTCACCAAAATTCCATTCGCTAGTAACCTCGCCCAACCAAGCCGGTTGGTCGGCTGTTGCTTGTGCCGAGCTAGTCACCGATGCCACCTGCTCTCTGGCCTCAGCACCGTATTGCTCACGCACGCTGTCTAGTTGACGCGAGCTGGTAATTGGCCGCTCTTTCTCGTCAATCAGCTTGAAACGCATTGTCAGGTGCTCTGGCAAGCTAGTGCTTTCCCAGCTGTCGCGCTCAATCGGTACGCCGGTTATTTGTTTTAGCGCCGCGGCTAACTCCGTCAACAAATCGGGAGCCTCCTCACCCGCCGGTTTGTCCATCCGCGCATAGGCGGCTTTGGCGTAATCGGGTGCGGGAACAAAGTTGCGGCGCATCGACTTGGGCAAGGCCTTAATCAAGCCCACCAACTTGTCATGCAACAAGCCGGGCACTAGCCAATCACTGCGCCGTTGGTCAATCTGATTGAGTAGTGGCAACGGCACATTAAGGGTTACGCCATCTTCATCCTTTCCGGGCTCAAAGCGATAACTGAGCTTCAGCGGACGGCCGTGCAGCATAAAGTGGTCGGGGAAAGCGTTGGCATCCAACGTGGTGTCGTTGTCACGCAGATCGTCTTCAGTTAGCGAAAGCAGTGCGCCGTGCTCGTCGGCTTTAAACCAGCGCTCAAAGCTTTTCTGGTCTACGACTTTGTCTGGCAAACGAGAAAAATAGAAGTCAGCAATCTGCTGATCATCGACGATCAAATCTCGACGGCGATGGCGCGCTTCAATTTCTTCCAAGCTCGCCAGCAGCGCTTTATTGTCTTCAATAAACTGCGGTGGGCCTGGGCGACGATTGCGCCTGCGTATCTGCAGCTCACCCGCCACCAACGCCTGCCAAACAAAGCACTCATAGGCGGCTTGATTGTTTACCGGCGCATAGTTCACTACGCGGTTACTGGCGAGCGGCAGGCCTAGAATGCTGATATTGGCGCTAGCGATAACCTGCCCACGCTTCTTGCTCCAACGCGGGTCGGCGTAGCTGAACTTAAGCAGTGGCCCAGCCACTTCTTCAATCCATTCGGGTTCGACGGCCGCAACGCAGCGCGCCCAGTTTTGGCTGGTTTCAACCAACTCCGCAGCCACAATCCACTGTGTTTTCTTTTTAGATAACGACGAGCCAGGGAAGATCTTAAACTTGGTGTTGCGTGCCCCGAGGTAATCAACCTGCTTGCCTTCGTCATTACTACGTAGCCCCAGCTGATCTATGAACCCGGTTAGTACCGCTTTATGAATCTCGTCATAACGGCTTTCGATCGTGGCTTCACTTAAGTCACTAGCGGCAATCGTCCAACCAAGCTGCTTACATAAATTGACTAATTGGCTATGCACTTCTCGCCATTCAAAAATTCGGGCAATTGATAGAAAGCTGCGCTGAGTCCAGCGCTTGAACTCACTATTGGTTTGGACTTTTTTCTCTTCGGCAATGATCGACCAAAGCCTTAGCCAAACAATGAAGTCTGAGCGTGCATCTTTGAACTGAGCCTGCGCTTGGTCAGCCGCCTGCTGCTTTTCCATCGGCCGCTCTCGTGGGTCTTGAATGCTCAGCGCCGAGACAATCACCAGCATTTCGGCCAAGCAACCCCGTTGCTGCGCATCAATAAGCATTCGAGCCATGCGCGGATCAACCGGCAGCCGCGCCATGTCTTTACCGTAAGGCGTGATTGAGGTGTTTTCGTTAAGCGCACCCAGCTGGATTAGCAGGCGCTCGCCGTCTCGGATAAAGCGGCTGTCTGGCGGATCAATAAAATCAAAGGCGCCGACATCGCCCAAGCCAAGCGAATGCATCTGCAAGATAACGCTGGCGAGGTTAGTACGACGGATTTCGGGCTCAGTGAATTCATCACGCAAGTTGAATTCATCTTCGCCATATAAGCGAACACAAATACCCGCCGATGTTCGGCCGCAACGGCCTTTACGCTGGTTGGCACTGGCTTGAGAAATGCCTTCAATTGGCAGCCGCTGAACTTTGCTGCGATAGCTGTAGCGGCTAATTCGAGCCAAACCGGTATCAATAACGTGTTTGATTCCGGGCACGGTAAGCGACGTTTCAGCAACGTTGGTTGCGAGAATAATCCGTCGCTTCTTGCCGTCTGGCTTGAAAATCAGTTGCTGCTCATTGCTAGCCAAACGGCTATACAACGGCAATATCGCTGGAGAAACAGGCGTGTGATTAAAGCGTTTTGATAGGCCATCTGCCAAGTCGCGAATGTCACGTTCACCGGGCAAGAAGATCAGCGTGTCGCCAGCTGATTCTCGCCAGAGGCTGTTGATTTGGTCGAAGACAACAGCGGCCAATTCGTCGTCTTTTTCCATCTCTGCGTAACGCGTTTCAACCGGAAAGGTGCGACCTTCAACCATGATCACCGGCGCATCGTTGAAGAACTTGGAGAAGCGATCCGGATCGATGGTGGCTGAGGTAATGATGACTTTTAGATCGGGCCTGCGAGGCAGCAGTTGCTTGATGAAGCCAAGCAAGAAATCAATATTTAGGCTGCGCTCGTGCGCTTCATCAATAATCAATACTTCGTACTGATTGAGGTGCCGGTCGGTTTGCGTCTCTGCCAGCAGAATACCGTCGGTCATCAACTTAACCAGCGTGTTCACGGTGGTCTCGTCGTTAAAACGAATTTTATAGCCGACTGCAGACTGGCTCTTTAGCTCGTCTGCAATCCGAGAAGCAACACTGCGAGCAGCCAGGCGGCGTGGTTGGGTATGGCCGATTAACCCTTTGGCACCCAAGCCCATTTCCAAACAAATCTTAGGCAGCTGGGTGGTTTTTCCAGAACCGGTATCGCCACAAAGCACCACCACTTGGTTATCACGGATCGCATCTGCGATCTCTTCACGCGACTGGACCACTGGAAGAATATCGTCGTATTCGATCTGCGGAATCAGCGCCGCTCTTCTAGAGACCTTCTCAGCCGATGCTTTAGCCTTAGTTATTAGCGCTTCACGCGCAGCAGCATCACCCGCTTTTCGCCAGTCTCTAACAAGACGTGGGCGGAAACGAGTTTCGACGGATTCAAGTAGGTTTTGCGGAAGACGAGGAGATGCCACGGGCGGCCTAATACATGGAGGGCAAGAATAGCGGGGCTATTCTACGAGAGATGGCTACGAAAGTCCTTAATAGTGCCGCCCGATCTCCTGAGGTTTTACGGCGCTGTAGCGACTCTTTTCTTAGCTTGCTGCCACCGTGCTTCCAGCTCATCTAGGCTTAATGCAGCAAGCGCTACGTCGTCTAGCGCCGCCTGCTGTTCTACGCTCCGAAAGCGAGTATCAAAACGCTGGTTAGTACCTCGCAACGCCGCCTCTGGGTCGACCTTTAACTTTCTAGCTAGCTGCGAAACAGCGTGAAGTACATCACCCAGCTCGCTTTCGACTGCCTTGGCATTAGGCTGGCTGGCGGCAAGCTCGGCTTTAAGCTCCTTTAGCTCCTCGTTGATTTTGTCGAATACCGGTGCAGCTTCTGGCCAGTCGAACCCGACCGTCGCTGCTTTCTTGCCCTGCTTAACCGCTCGGGTTAGTGCAGGCATACCCATTGGTATTCCATCAAGCACACTAGTTTGCCCGCCTTTGGCATCACGTTCTTTTTGCTTTTCGGCTTCCCATACGCGTTTTACATCGTCGGCATCGGCAACTTTTTCGGTTGAGAACACATGCGGATGTCTGCGAGTCATCTTGTTACAGATACCTTCAACCACGTCGTCAAATGTAAAAGCGCCCTGCTCACTAGCCATTTGAGAATGGAAAACAACCTGCAATAAGAGATCACCCAATTCATCGCAAAGATCGTTCAAAGTGCCGTTCTCTATCGCATCGACAACCTCATAGGCCTCCTCAATTGCATAGGGGGCAATTGAACGAAAGTCTTGTTGCAAGTCCCAAGGGCACCCATCAATTGGGTCGCGCAAACAAGTCATTATTTCGCGTAATTTTTCGACGGTCATAGGTCGTTCCTAGTGTCACAAGTTGAACAGGGTATCGCTGAAAGCACCGCTTGTTCCGCTTGCGCATTTATTTACCAACTGCCGAGTCAGGCCTTTGCTGATTACACATGAGTAAAACTACATTGCAAGAACTTTTTAAAAAAGTTATCCACCGGCGTAAATTGAGTTAGTGGATAACTTTTGTTGTGCGCCGCAACATCCGTGCTCTACAATTATTACCGCAATAGTTATAACAACTAGTAGCTGTAACTTATTGTTTTTAAATAGTTTGAGCGGAATTGGTGGTTTTTTTTACAACCCAGCGAAAACCCTTATCTAGCGGGCTTTTAGCGCTTTAAAAGCGGCTTCTCCACATAGTTATCCACAGAATCTGTGGGTATCTGTGGTTAACTTTCGCAAAGCGTTATGTGGCGGCACCTTAGAAATATTCACCTCAGAGGTGAGTTAAAGCATACCGTTTATTGGTTGCCGAATGAACTGGCAGGCTGGAAAATTACTTGCCGTACTTCGTCGGCAGTCCGGTACTTTCTAAACGCGGTAAAACAGGCGTCCGCTTCGGGGTAGTTTCGCGCTAATTGCTTGGTCCATTGCTTCAGGCGGCTGACCGCGTAAGTTTCCTTTTTTGTGTCGTTAAGCGACATGCTGAAGAAGCGCTGAATTAGTACCAGCAATTCTGGCCAATCCATTGGCTCGCCTGCTTCGGCTTTACAGGATAGTTTGATCAAGTTGGCAAGATCGGGCTGTGAGATCGCGCCGCGACCGATCATTACATCGTTGACTCCAGACAGCTCGCGACAGCGATGGAAATCATCGATGGTCCAGATTTCGCCATTGGCGATCAAAGGCAGATCGACGTGCTCGCGAATTTTTCCTATCCACTCCCAGTGAGCTGGAGGCTTATAGCCTTCCATTTTTGTTCGAGCGTGGATGGTAAGTCGGTATGCGCCCGCCTCTTCGACTGCTTTGGCATTCTCTAGCGCCAACTCTTTGTCGGCAAAGCCCAAGCGGATCTTGGCAGATACCGGGATCTCGTCGGGTACCGCCTCACGCACAGCGGAGACAATATCGTAGACTCGATGTGGGTATTGCAGCAATGAAGCGCCGCCATCGTGCTTATTAACGGTCTTTGCTGGGCAACCAAAGTTCAGGTCTATTCCGCAGGCGCCCAAAGCAGCAGCTCTGATCGCATTCTTTGCGAGCATCTCTGGGTTTCCGCCAAGCAGCTGCAGAAAGGTTGGAATGCCCGCATCGGTCTCGGAGTTATTAAGTAGCTCAGGGCAATTCGCCTGAAAAACCCGATCGGGATAGATGTTGTTGGTTACCCGTAAAAACTCGGTAACGCACTGATCGTAGCCACCAATCTCAGTCATCATCCGGCGCATATGGAAGTCGACCACGCCTTCCATTGGGGCTAGATGAATTTTAGGCTGGATTTTTACGGCGTCGGTCATTAGGCTTCGCGAGATATTTTGGCGTCAAACGGCGCGCATTCTAACGGATAACGATGAACGCCCTACGCGAACAGATGCTCAAAGCCGGTTTAGTCACCGAAGATCAAGCCGACAAAGCGAAGCACGACGCTAAGAAGAAAGCCGCCAAACAGCGTAATCCCAGCAGACCTAGTCACGGCCCTCAAGGCAATCGTGCAGATGCTCGCAGCAGCAATAAGCCTCGCCGCAAGCCCGCTGTTAAAGGCGGTAAGCCCGCTGAGAAGGTCGACGGTAAGATCGAACACAAAGCCTTAACCCGCGACGTTTCCAAGAAAGACCAGGTCAATAAACTGATCCGCGAAAACGTGGTTAAGCAAGACGGCGATGCCACCTACTATTTCCCTCGTAGAGACGGAAAACTGCGCAGCATTACCGTTAGTGAAACAGTGCGTGATGCGCTAGCCGCCGGGGAGATGGCGATTATTGCTACGCAAATGACGGCTAGCCCGTTTGCGATTGTGAACAAAGACGTGGGCTTACAAATTCAAACGCTGCAAAGCCACCGTGTATTGGCTCTGTTTGATGGAGCGGAAGAACCGTCGGATTGGGATTTGGTTGAAGCGTTGGATAAG
The DNA here is from genome assembly GCA_047614865.1 of Gammaproteobacteria bacterium. GTDB lineage: Bacteria > Pseudomonadota > Gammaproteobacteria > JAPPPA01 > JAPPPA01 > JBLHFB01. Next base: position 11,230 of record JBLHFB010000029.1, read on the forward strand.
GCAGCGGCTGACGCTAAAGCGGCCCCTGAAACCTCCTCAGAACAGTCAGCCGAAAAGCCAACCCAAGGCTAGCGGCTTAGCCACCAAACCACTGCAGCTTCTCACGCAGCGTAACCACATCACCAACGATCACTAAAGCAGGCGGCTTTATCTCTGCAGCCTTGGCGTCCTTAGCGGCATTTTCAAGCGTTGTAACCACCACCCGCTGATCTGCCGTTGCGCCACGCTCTACTAAAGCAACAGGGCGACTGGCAGGCGCTCCATGAGCGATAAGCTTGCGGCTCACTTCTTCAAGCGTGTGCAAGCTCATATAGAACACCACCGTCTGCCCGGACAAGACGAGGCTTTCCCAATTCAGATCTAATGCGCCCTGCTTTAGGTGCCCTGTTACAAACTGGCAAGACTGGGCGTGATCGCGATGAGTTAGCGGAATGCCGGCGTAGCTTGAACACCCCGAAGCCGCTGTTATTCCAGGAACCACTTGGAATGGAATATTGTTCTCGGCAAGCAGATCAATTTCTTCGCCACCACGGCCAAAGATAAATGGATCACCGCCTTTTAGGCGCAGCACTCGCTTGCCCTGCTTGGCTAAATCAACAAGCCGCTGATTGATTTGGTCTTGTGGCACGGGGTGTTGATCGCGTTTCTTGCCGACGTCAATTCGTTCGGCGTCGCGCCGAACCAAATCGAGTACCGCTTTTGACACGAGACGGTCATACAAAACCACGTCGGCCTTCTGCATCAATCGCAGGGCACGGAAGGTTAAGAGATCAGGATCGCCAGGGCCACCGCCAACCAGATAAACCTCGCCTTGCACCGCGCCGTCGGCATCTTGTTGATAGCGTGCCAGCATCGCTTGCAGCGCTTTTTCAGCTTCGTCATCACGGCCAGCAAGCACTTGCTCACCAATCGGGCCTTCTAGAGCGTCTTCCCAAAAACGACGGCGTAGATTCATCGGGAGAGCCGCTTTCACTTGTTCGCGATAGTCACCCACCAAGCCACCTAGTCGCCCATATCCAGACGGAAATAGCGTTTCTAATCGTGTACGCACCATACGCGCCAATACCGGTGCTGCGCCGCCGCTAGATACCGCAATAACCACTGGGGAACGATCTAACACCGAGGGCATAATGCAGCTGCACAAATCAGGCTGGTCAACCACGTTAACTGGGATTCGGGCTGCATTGGCTGCAGCGGCTACAGCGGCGTTAAGCGGCCTGTCATCAGTAGCGGCAATAACTAGCGCGTAGCCGTCTACTTGCTCGGCACTAAACTCTTGAGCAATCACGTTGACAGGCTTGATAGCCAAGCTGTCACACACTTCGCGCGCCACCACGTCAATCTGAGCACCGCTACGTAGAAGCAAGTCGGCTTTACGCTCAGCAATATCGCCTCCGCCAACAATTAGTATTTTTTGATCACTAAAGCGATGAAAAACCGGAAACCAATCCATTTTGAATCCCAAGTACTGCGTTAATTTAGGTGAAAAACATACTAATGCCGATAATCAGCAGCATAACAGCGATGCCGTTTTTGACGACTTTGTCGGGTAGCTTAATGCCCAAGCGCGTGCCGAGATAAATACCCGGTAGCGAACCAATCAGTAAAAACCCCAGCATCGAATAGTCGGTTGTGCCGAGATGCATATGGCCCAAACCAGCGATTAGCGTTAGTGGAACCGCATGAGCAAGATCAGTGCCCACAACCTCCATTGCTCTTAATCTCGGGTAAAGTATT
>JBLHFB010000030.1:0-12902 GCA_047614865.1 Gammaproteobacteria bacterium
AGAAACGCTGGGAAGCGAACCAAGAAGATCATCCAGTGACTGATAGAAGTCATATGTGCAAGTGACTGAACCACGCGAGCACCAACAAACAACATCGCCAGGCCATCGGTCACAGCAGACTGACCACTGACTTGAGCCATCAAGATTATCGCGGCGAACAGCGGCGCGGCTTCAATACTATTGGCGTAGGCACCAGCAATTCGTTCGAATAATGGATTGTCTTGCGGGTCTCGGCCACGCGTCCACGCATCTGCTCCGCGCTTGGCAGTTATCACCATAAATCCCCGATAGCTAAGTGTGATCATAAGCAAAACAAGAATCCAGCCCAGCAATAGGGCTAATGCGGTTAGTGATGTAGTCATAGTTTTCTCTTCTGAGAGGGGTTTTTTGCGGTAAAAATTAGCTACGTCTTCTCAAGTAGCTAAAAAGCGGGACACCTACTGTAGCGAGTTTAGGTGGCAAAGAATATCGCCGTAGATATCGTGTTTAAATGTCATTTATGACCCAGACCTCCACCTTCATGGCCTCCACCGAGTTCGTTAACTGGCACCGTCCAAACATTGCCGGCAAAGAAACAACGCACAGGCTATTGCTACGCCAAGAGTCATTTGTCGGCCGCCCTGCTCCGAGCTAATCAAATCCCTGCGGCGCTTTGCTATCAGCGCTTACGTTTGGAGGCGGCGGCGCGTCGTTTTGCGTACACGGACTAAACGCTGTGCAGCTTGAAAACGGGGGTTGGTATCGGATTGGTCGGCGTGGCAACAAGCCTAATGTGAATGCGGCCTTTTGCCCACCATTAGAGCCGCTTGCGTTTCCGTTGGAATGCGATGACGAGCATGATATTGGGAGCCTGCATTCTAAGCCCTTACCTGAGATAATTGAGGCTATGCAGGCTCAAGAAACGGTTCAAGAGCTGTATAGCAATCTGCCGGACACCAAGTAAGCAGGCAGGCCACCTATGGGCCTCCAATAGCATCTAGTAACTTGACTGCCTTTGTTCTGACTCTCAAATGCTAGCTTGTGATGCTTGGTTGTAGCCAGTTTGAAGCGATTTCAATATCTAGATGATGGTTGGCACTGCGCGATTGAAGCCAGACAATTTTTGACAAGGGTATCGGTTTAACCTGATCGCGTCCTAGCACTAGTTAGACAAGGTGACTTTAAAAAGGTTGCCTACACACGAGCCTGTAGCAACCTAAAATGGCATACGGTGTAACTCCTAGAAAGACGCGGCTAAGCGACTACCTTGGTCAATCGCACGTTTGGCGTCAATTTCTTGAGCCACGTCTGCCCCGCCAATAAGGTGGACGTTGCGGCGAATGCCAGTAATCTGATCATACAAACCACGTGAGGATTCTTGCCCAGCACAAAGGATCACGGTGTCGACGTTAAGCACCTGATCTTCGTCGCCAACGGTAATGTGCAAACCTTGATCATCTACCTTGCGATATTCAACGCCAGCAATCATTTTTACCCCGTGACGCATGAGGCTCATCTTGTGGGCCCAACCAGTAGTCACGCCCAAGGTTTTTCCATGCGTGCTGGTTTTACGCTGCAACAGATAAACCTCGCGGCCACTGCCCTGTACTTCTGGCTTTACGCCCGCGACACCACCGCGAGGGTGGTTTTTGAAGTCGACGCCCCACTCCTTTTGAAAGATATCTATATCCAGTGCCGCTGACTTGCCGCTGTGGCAAACCAACTCAGCCACGTCAAAACCAATTCCGCCGGCTCCGATGATTGCGACTTTTTGGCCGATGGGTTTTAGGCCATCAATCGCATCGCGGTAAGTGAGCACGTTGGCTCGGTCTACACCCTCAATCGGCGGCACGCGGCCGATGATGCCGGTGGCAATAATCACGTGATCAAAGCTTTCTTCTGACAGCTGCTCTGGCGTGGCTTTGCTGTTGAGCTTTACTACAACACCACGGCGTTTAAGCTCACCGCTGTAGTAGCGAATGGTTTCGTAAAACTCTTCTTTGCCGGGGATTTTCTTCGCCATATTGAAGTGACCGCCAAGTTCTCCACTGGCTTCAAACAGAGTCACTTGGTGGCCGCATTGACCCGCCACCGTGGCTGCCGCCAGCCCTGCTGGGCCCGCCCCAACTACCGCAACACGTTGGGGTGATTCAGACTTATTGTAGTTAAGCTCTGTCTCATGACAGGCGCGAGGGTTAACCAAACAAGAGACTGTCTTGCCACCAAAAGCGTGATCTAGGCAAGCTTGGTTGCAGGCAATGCAGGTGTTGATCTCGTCTGCCTTATCGTCCCTCGCTTTATTTGCAAACTGAGAATCAGCCAGCATTGGACGGCCCATTGAGACGATGTCTGCATGGCCTTGTTCAAGTATCGATTCGGCTACTTCTGGGGTGTTAATTCGATTGCTAGTAATAACGGGAACAGTCAGATGCTCTCGCAGCGCGGCAGTCACTTGTGAGAACGCAGCGCGAGGTACACGAGTTGCAATCGTAGGCACTGCTGCCTCGTGCCAGACAAAGTGGGTGCTAATTATATTAGCGCCGGCTTTTTCGATTTCTTTCGCCAGTTGAACCACTTCGTCGCGACTCATGCCGTGAGGCAGCATGTCCATTGCAGCAATGCGAAATACCACGATGAAGTCGTCGCCGCATTTAGCTCGGATCGATTTAATGATCTCGATTGGGAAACGCATCCGATCTTCGTAGCTGGCACCCCATTCGTCGTCACGGCCGTTGGTGGCCTCCACAAGGAAGGTACTAACCAAGTAACCTGCCGAACCGATAACTTCGACACCGGCATAGCCAGCTCGCTTGGCGCGCTCTGCAGATTCGGCGAAGTCATTAATCGTGCGATGGATGTCATCCACCGACATCGGGCGGACCTGGCCTTTGGAAATTCTTGAGCGTTTGCCCGATGGGCTGACGCAGTTGTTGTGCCACGCCAAGTTGCCGGCATGAAGCAATTGCAGGCAAATTTTACAATCAGGGTCAGCGGCCTTCACCGCTGCGGTTACGATCTGGTGAAGCGCAACGTCTTCTTCGGTGTAGATCGCGCCTTCGCCCTCGCCTGCCAGCGAGCCTTCTGGGTTGGGAGCAAAACCACCGGTCATAATCATGCCAACACCACCGCTTGCACGTTCGGCGAAATACGCTCCCATCCGCACATAGCCTTCGCGCCCACAGTCTTCTAGGCCAGTGTGCATTGAGCCCATCAGAATGCGATTTTTTATCTGGGTAAAGCCTAGATCTAATGGCTCAAATAGCTTGGGGTACGGAGCGGTAGCGTTCATCAATTAGTCCGGCGTCTAGGTATTAGTGCAGTTCATCTTACCCAAAATTAAGTTGATGTCTATCGCCAGCGCGCTAAGTACGCTGACAGATCATTTAAGAGCTATGGAGAGGCCCTGCAATCTCCAACTGTTTGAGTGTCACGGGATACTCCGCGAGGGATTTTCAATTTAATTCCGCACTAAATATTGAAAGTTTCTTTATATATCCCCATGATCTTGAACTAACTGATTTAGGACCGACACAAAATGACCTCGACAATTTCGCTTCCAATGACCTTGACAAACGGTCGCCAGATTAAAAATCGCCTGTTCAAATCCGCCATGAGTGAACAGCTGGGGCTGCCTAATCGAAACCCTAGTGCCGCGTTGATAAACCTCTATCAGCAGTGGGCAGTTGGCGGATGTGGCTTGCTGGTGTCAGGGAATATCATGGTTGACCGCAATCACATTGGCGAGCCACGTAACGTTGTTCTAGACGAAGCGAGCGATCTGGCCGTGTTTAGCGAATGGGCAACAGCGGGAAGCGGCAACAACACTGAGTTCTGGGCTCAACTAAACCACCCAGGTAAGCAAAGCCCCTCATTTGTTAATCGGCAGCCTATCGCACCGTCGGCAATCTCGCTTGGCCTGGGTTTAGAAAAGCTTTTTCTCACGCCTAAGGCAATGACCGAAGAAGAAATTCTGTACACCATTGGCCGTTATGCCAACGCTGCTGCGCTGGCGAAGAAAGCCGGATTTACCGGCGTGCAAATTCACGGCGCACACGGTTACTTGGTTAGCCAGTTCCTGTCACCACGTCATAACCAGCGTGACGATCAATGGGGTGGCAGCTTAGAGAACCGGATGAGGTTTGCATTAGCTGTTTACCACGCGATTCGTGACGAAGTCGGCGCCGACTTCCCGGTGGCAATCAAGCTTAACTCTGCCGACTTTATGGACGGTGGTTTTACCGAAGACGACTCAATGCAAGTAGTACAAGCATTGGCGACGGCAGGCATCGACTTAATTGAAGTATCTGGCGGCACTTACGAGAGCCCAGAAATGGCTCAGGAAACAGCCAAGGCCAGCACTAGAAAACGCGAAGCGTTCTTCATCGACTATGCTGAAAAAATACGTGCTTTGGTTGATGTTCCACTGGTAGTAACGGGTGGCTTCCGATCTACTCGCGGCATGAACGAAGCGCTCGCGACTGGCGCCCTAGATATGATTGGAATTGCTCGCCCAATGGCAATTGATCCCAACGTGCCGAACCACGCATTGGCAAGTGACGACTTCGCGATCGACTTGCCTCATTTGACGACCGGAATTAAAGCGATCGACAAAATGGCAGCACACAATATTTACTGGTACGAATACCAGTTGTGGCGTCTCGGCAAAGGCCGCGCGCCCAAGCCAAATCTAAGCCCGTGGCGTAGCTTTGCGGCAACGATGATCCTAAACGGCAAGTACATGTGGATGCAGCGCCGGGCTTAGTTAGCCGCTAGCTCGTAAGGGGTCCAAGCCCGCGGCTTCTAGCCGTGGGCTTGGACTACTAGCCTATAGCGCCGTCACGCGAATCACATCACCGCCAAAACCCCACTCCTGTTCCAAACGTGCGAGCAACCGCTCAGCAATACTTTCAGGAGAGGACAACACGCCGTTCTCTTTAAACTCACGAAACTGTTCTACGCCCGGAAACGCGTCGCTATCTGCGGAGCGAAGCACAGCCTGCATTTCAGTGTCGACCGCACCCGGCGACAGGCCGAGCACATCAACTGGGTACTTTTCGCTTTGCTGCTCAAGCGCCACGCAGCGACCAAAATGATCTAGCCCAGCCTTGCTCGCACAATACAAACTCCAACCGTGCTTCGCATTGGTGGCCGCGCCGCTGGACAGGTTTACTATCAATTTTTTCGCATCAAGATTCTGCACTCTTGCCAAAAATTCTCGGCTTAGCATGATCGCAGACGTGAGATTTACATTAACCAAACAAGCGGCTTGGTCGGCTGTGTACTGAGTGCCGACTGGGTCAATCAATCCCGCGTTGTTGACCAAAATGTACTGATCTGCAAACGGCAATCCTGGAAGCGTAGCTTGGGCGGGATCAGTGAAATCAGCTTTTATAGATAGGTCAGCAGCACTTTCGCCGCGCGCGATTCCAATCACGTAATCGCCCTGCGCTTGGGCTGCAGAAACTATCGCGGCACCAATTCCACGCGAGGCTCCCGATACAATCCAAACTCGTTTCATCGCTTAGATTCCAGCAGTACAAAGCCCCAGCGCGGGTCATTTTTCAAAATCGCTTTTGTCAATTCAACTTACCCCAAAGCTTCATACACACAGCGCTACATACTCCGGCGATACTGGCCGCCCACTTCAAACAACGCGCCGCTAATTTCGCCAAGCGAGCAATCGCGAGTGACTATCATCAGTTGTTCGAAGATATTGCCGCCATCAATGCAGCATTGCTTCAGATCTTCTAGTGACTGTTTGCTGCTGGCTTGATGGCTGGTCTTGAAGTTGTTTAGACGGTTGATCTGGTCGTTCTTTTCATCGTCATTAGAACGTGCCAACTCAATGGTCGTTCCGGCCGATTCTTCAGCAGGATTAACGAAGGTATTTACGCCAATAATCGGCAACTCACCGCTGTGTTTACGGTGTTCGTAGATCATTGATTCTTCTTGTATTTTCCCGCGTTGGTAGCCAGTTTCCATTGCGCCGAGTACGCCGCCGCGCTCGGAGATTGCCTCAAATTCTTTCAGCACCGCCTCTTCAACCAAGTCAGTTAGCTCATCCATGATGAAAGCCCCTTGATTGGGGTTCTCATTGTTGGCGAGGCCCCATTCTTTGTTGATGATCATTTGGATTGCCATCGCCCTGCGAACCGACTCTTCGGTTGGGGTGGTGATCGCTTCATCGTACGCGTTGGTGTGCAGACTGTTGCAATTGTCGTAAATCGCACAAAGTGCTTGTAGGGTTGTACGAATATCGTTGAAGGCCATTTCTTGGGCGTGAAGGGATCGCCCCGAGGTTTGGATATGGTATTTCAGTTTCTGGCTACGGTCGTTGGCGCCGTATTTGTCACGCATCGCAATCGCCCAAATCCGGCGTGCGACTCGGCCCATCACGGTGTATTCCGGATCCATCCCGTTGGAGAAGAAGAACGATAAATTGGCGGCGAAATCGTCAACTTTCATTCCGCGAGCAAGATAGGTTTCTACAAAGGTAAAGCCATTCGACAGCGTGAAAGCCAGCTGCGATATCGGGTTAGCCCCTGCTTCGGCTATATGGTATCCAGAGATCGAAACAGAATAGAAATTCCGCACTTGGTTTTCAATAAAATATTGCTGAATATCGCCCATGCATTTGAGAGAGAACTCAGTGGAGAAGATGCAGGTATTTTGCCCTTGGTCTTCTTTTAAAATATCCGCTTGGACAGTCCCACGCGCGTTTTCCAAGGCGTAGGCGCGAACCTCTTCTGCTTCTTCTTTATTCGCTTCACGGCCTTCGCGCTCTTTGAACGCAGCCAACTGCTGGTCGATTGCGGTGTTCAAAAAGAACGCCAAAATGGTTGGCGCTGGGCCGTTAATCGTCATGGATACCGAGGTGCTCGGCGCACACAAATCAAATCCAGCATAGAGATCTTTCATGTCATCTAGCGTGGCAATTGAGACACCGGAATTTCCAACCTTGCCGTATATATCTGGACGCTCGGCTGGGTCTTGCCCGTAGAGCGTTACCGAGTCAAAAGCCGTCGACAAACGCTTCGCGTCGGAGTCTTTTGAGAGGAATTTAAAACGAGAATTGGTCCGATGCGGGCCGCCCTCGCCTGCGAACATCCGAGCAGGATCTTCACCGTCGCGTTTAAAGGGGAACACGCCGGCGGTGTATGGGAATTCACCAGGGAGATTTTCTTTGCGCAGGAAGCTAAGCAGTTCCGCGTTGTCGGTAGTTGTTGGCAGCGCCACTCGCGATATTTTGTTGCCGGAAAGTGAGGTACGAGTTAGCGGTACTGCAAACTCTTTGTCACGCACGGTGTAACGGAACTCGTCGCCGCTGTATTTCTCGACAGTAGCTGGCCAGCTTTCCAACAAACATTTTACTTCGCCGGTTAAGAAGTCGAGGCGTTCTTTCTGCAACACCGCCAAGGTTGGAACCACATCTGATGCTGCGCCGGCCATTTGTATCGTGGCGGTAATCTGCTGATATTCACGAGCGGCTTTTGCTTGGCTAGCGGTTTCGCTGTGATAGTTACGAATTGCGTCAGCGATCTCGGCCAAATAGCGTACGCGTGAGGCTGGAACCACCGTACTGGCAGACAATGATGACTTTCCGGCCGGCTGATTTAAGGTGCCATCTTGAAACTGCAGGCCTTTGTCGCTGAGTTGGCGACGAAGCTCAAAATACAATGAGGTTATACCGTCGTCGTTAAACTTTGACGCTACTGTGCCGTATACCGGCATTTCGTCGGGGTGCTGATCGAAGGCTACGCGGTTACGCTGCATTTGCTTACGTACATCACGCACAGCGTCTTCTGCACCACGACGGTCAAATTTATTCACCGCAACCACGTCGGCAAAATCCAACATATCGATTTTCTCGAGCTGCGACTGAGCGCCAAATTCTGGAGTCATCACATACATCGAGACATCGGCGTGTTCTGACACGGCCGCATCGCCCTGGCCAATACCGGCGGTTTCAACAATTAGAAAATCAAAGTTAGCGTACTGGCAGGCTGCCAGTACTGCGGGCAATGCCGCAGAAATTTCTGCTCCGGCTTTGCGAGTCGCCAAGGAGCGGACAAAAACCTTGTCCTCATCGTTGCTGCGTCCAATCGCGTTCATGCGAATTCGGTCACCCAGCAACGCGCCGCCGGTTTTACGACGTGAGGGATCGACAGCGATGATGCCGATATTCATCTGGTCATTTTGGTCTAGACGGAAGCGGCGAATCAGTTCGTCAGTGACCGAGGACTTACCCGCACCGCCGGTTCCGGTTATGCCGAGCACTGGTACCAGTTTGGCTGTGGCGGGGATTTGGCTTACGCCAACTTCATCGCGCTCGATCAAACTTATGACACGTGAGAGTGCACGTTGGTCACCTTGCTCTACTTCGTCTAATAACGGCTTAAGGTCGCCAGATAGGTCATGGCGAGCACGCTCGGTCATATCGGCGATCATTCCAGGAAGACCTAAACGTTGGCCGTCTTGTGGCGAGTAGATTTTTTCTACGCCATAGGCTTCAAGCTCAGAAATTTCCTCGGGAATAATCACGCCGCCACCGCCAGCAAAGACCTTGATATCTTTTCCGCCGCGCTCCCTTAGCTGATCAATCATGTATTTAAAGTATTCAACATGACCACCTTGGTAGGAACTCATCGCAATACCGTGCGCGTCTTCTTGAAGCGCTGCGGTAACCACTTCATCAACTGAGCGGTTGTGGCCCAAGTGAATAACTTCGCAGCCCTGCTGTTGCAGCAGACGCCGCATGATGTTGATTGATGCGTCATGGCCATCAAACAGCGACGCTGCCGTAACGAATCGCAGCGGCGAATAGCCAGATACGGGTAACTGCTTGTTATTACTGGCAGCCATTGGGGTCTCACTCTGTAAGTCGGACGCGTTGCAGAATGGAATTGGGTCTGCACGAGATTTGCTAGATCGCACAAGGATAGCGTATTTCGAGACAAATTCGAGCGCTTGCTTGGTTTTGGGCTTGCAGGGCACAAGTACTACGAGATGCAGCGTAGTTTGGCCTTCGGAGATCCGTATTAGCTATGAATTTTTGTAATGGAAACCAGAAGATAACTTGAGTTAGTCGCGCGGCTGCGCAGCGCTTCGCTATGCGCTACCGCGTGCAGGATACGGCGAGGCTGCGAGATTCACACGAGGGAAAAGTAGCCGCGCAGGGTGGTTAGAGCCGAGCCCTAAAACCAGTAACTAGGCTTATCAATTACCATCACCAGCAAGACGATTGGCAGGTACGTAATGCTGGCGAAAAATAGCTTCCTAGACGACTGATCTTTCTTGTCGTTAAGAAACTTAAATGCCAACCAAATCAGCCACAGCCCAGCAACTACACTGACTGCGCCATATGCGAAGCCCGCCAGGCGTAACCAAACTATCGACAGCGACGCAGGCAGCATTAAGAACGCCCAAACCACGGTGATTCGTGCCGTTTGCTGACCGCTTTCATCGGCAATCGGCAGCATCTTGTAGCCGCCTGAAGCGTAGTCGCGACGGTACATCCATGCCAAGGCGAGGAAGTGCGGGATCTGCCAAACAAACAAAATTGAGCCTAGCGCCCAGGCGCCAGAATCTATTGAGTTGGTTACCGCTGTCCAGCCCATCATGGGTGGAATGGCACCGACCACCGAACCCACCAAGGTATTGATGTGACTGCGGGGTTTTAGCGGGGTGTAAACCGCTAAATAGAGAAAGATGGTTAGTAGCCCAAGCGCCGCGGTCAGCAGATTAATCCACATTGCTAAACTGGCAACACCTGCAACACCGAGGCTCGCTGCAATCAGCGACGCGGTGACGCGTGTCATTCGCCCAGCAGGTATTGGTCGGTTTACAGTGCGTGCCATTTTCGCATCACGCTCAACTTCAATTACCTGATTAAAGGCGTTGGCACAGAACGCGGCACCGGCGGTTCCGAGCACGGTAATCGCGAACTGAAGCCAGTCAAACTGATCGCGAGCGGCGACCACATAGCCAACCGCCGCGGTAAGAATTACGAACGAGGCGAGTTTGGCTTTGGTTAGCTCTAGGATGTCTTTAAACATGCGGGCAGGCTGCTTGGTTGGTATCTATGCTTCAGGACGCATATGCGGGAACAGAATAACTTCGCGGATGCTGGCCGAATCGGTAAAGAACATTACCAAGCGATCAATACCAATTCCCTCGCCTGCTGTCGGAGGCAAACCGTGTTCTAGTGCGCGAATGTAGTCCGCGTCGAAGTGCATTGCTTCATCGTCGCCAGCATCTTTTTCGGCAACCTGAGCGCGGAAACGCTCCGCTTGATCTTCTGCGTCGTTAAGTTCTGAGAAGCCGTTGGCCACTTCGCGGCCTGCTACGAAGAACTCGAAACGGTCGGTGATGAAAGCATCGTCATCATTGCGGCGCGCTAGTGGAGAAACTTCCGCTGGATAGTCAGTGATGAAGGTTGGCTGATCAAGCTGGTGCTCACCCGTCTTCTCAAATATTTCGATTTGCAGCTTGCCTTCGCCGTAGCTGTCTTTAACCGGAATATCTAGGTCAGCACAGAGAGCGAGCAAGTGCGCGCGATCGCGCAGCTTGTTTGGGTCGGCTTGCGGCGTGTACTTAACAACCACCTCTTCGACTGTTAGGCGATCAAATGGTTTGGCGAGGTCGTATTCGTTGCCCTGATAAATAATCGTGGTGCTGCCGATCACTTCGTTGGCGATTCCGCGGAACAAGGCTTCGGTGATATCCATCAGGTCTTTATATGTAGCGTAAGCCTGATAGAACTCAATCATCGTGAATTCTGGATTGTGGCGCGTGGACAAACCTTCATTACGGAAGCTGCGGTTTATCTCGTAGACGCGCTCAAATCCGCCAACGACCAAACGCTTTAGATAGAGCTCCGGCGCGATCCGCAGGAACATATCCAAATCAAGCGCATTGTGGTGTGTGGTAAACGGCTTGGCTGTTGCTCCACCCGGGATGATTTGCATCATCGGGGTTTCAACTTCCATATAGTCACGATCTTCAAAAAAGTCGCGGATGTAGCGAACAATGCGAGAGCGAGTTTTGAATATGTCACGCACCTCACTGTTCACAATCAAATCGACGTAACGCTGGCGGTAACGCGTTTCATTGTCAGTTAGGCCGTGGAATTTCTCGGGCAACGGACGCAACGATTTAGTTAACAGCTGAGCTTCTTGCATCAGAATGTACAAGTCGCCTTTGCCTGATTTGTGCACTGGGCCAGTGGCGCAAATAATATCGCCTATGTCCCAAGTCTTAATTTCAGCAACGAGCTCTTCTGGAAGGCCTTTCTTATCGACGTAAAACTGAATGCGTCCACTCACATCTTGGATAGCTAAGAATGGGCCGCGCTTAGCCATAAGCCGCCCCGCTACAGACGCCTTACGATCTAAGCTTTCTAGATCCGCTTTCTCTTGCTCGCCAAGCTCAGCTTGCAGGCTGGCTGCTTGGTCGCTAGGCGAGAAACCGTTTGGATAAGCAATCCGCTGTTCACGGATGGCATTCAATTTGGCGCGGCGTTCGGCAATGAGTTTGTTGTCTTCAGTCATAAGGTTCTACAAAAGTTACTGCGCTCGGGGCGCTATAAACCAGCCTTTAGGCTAGCTTCAATAAATTGATTGAGTGAGCCGTCTAACACGGCTTGGGTATTGCCAGTTTCGACACCCGTGCGAAGGTCTTTGATACGTGATGCATCGAGCACATAGGAGCGAATTTGACTTCCCCAGCCAATGTCCGACTTTCCAGCTTCTACTTCGTCCATCGCTTCACTACGTTTTTTGATTTCTAGTTCGTACAGCTTAGAGCGAAGCTGCTTCATACAGCTATCTTTGTTTTGATGCTGAGAGCGTTGGTTCTGACACTGCACAACCACACCAGACGGCGCGTGGGTAATCCGCACCGCAGATTCAGTGCGGTTTACATGCTGACCACCGGCGCCGCTGGCGCGATAGACATCCACTCGCAAGTCAGCGGGGTTGATCTCGATATCGATATCGTCATCTATTTCTGGCGAGACGAACACCGACGAAAAGGAGGTGTGACGACGGCTGCTGGAATCGAACGGTGACTTGCGCACAAGGCGATGAACACCGGTTTCGGTGCGAAGCCAGCCAAAGGCATATTCGCCTTCAAACTTTATTGTCGCGCTCTTTACTCCAGCCACATCACCAGAGGAGCATTCCATCAATTCTGTTTTGAAGCCCTGAGCTTCCCCCCAGCGAAGGTACATTCGCAGTAGCATTTCTGCCCAGTCCTGCGCTTCGGTTCCGCCGGAGCCAGCCTGAATATCCAAAAAGGCACTATTGGGATCGAGTTCACCGGAGAACATCCGACGAAATTCAAGCGTTTCAACGATGCCTTGAAATTCCGAAAGTTCTGACTCAATCTCTGCAACAGCCGACTCGTCAACCTCTTCAACGGCCATGTCTAATAGGTCCGCTGCATCGGCTAGGCCGGATGTCAGTTCATCGATCGGCTTTACTATATTTTCCAGTAACGAACGATCTCGGCCTAGCTGCTTCGCACGCGGGGCGTCTTCCCAAACGTTCGGCGCTTCCAGTTCAAGCTCAATTTCCTGAAGCTGCTCTACCTTGCTTGGATAGTCAAAGGTACCCCCTAAGCGATAGAACTCTGTCGCTTAGGTCGGATATCAGGTTACGGATGGGATTCACTTCCACGCGCGGCTCAAACTCTTGGGAAAATAAGGGCGCACATTCTACCTTTTGCACACTTCAGTTGCAGCCTCTATCTGGGGAAGCAATCCGATTTATCGAACCCGACCAACACTGGGCGAAATTCACCCTGCCATGATGCGGCCTTATACCTTCGAAATCGGCGCCGTTTGCCATGACTCTGCGAATCCTTTGCCTTTGGTGCCCGGGGGAGGCACACAAACCGACCCCGTAAGGCACGTCGTCGCTGTT
>JBLHFB010000031.1:0-12578 GCA_047614865.1 Gammaproteobacteria bacterium
TCTGGCAACCGCGCTCGCCTTGCTGAAGAAGGTCGTGACGAACTGTTGAAATATGTTGATTCTATGATCACCATTCCAAACGACAAGCTGCCACAAGTTCTGGGTGATGACTTCCCAATGCTTGATGCGTTCTCTGCGGCGAACGACATTCTTCAGAACGCTGTTCAAGGCATTGCCGAGCTCATTACTCGTCCTGGTCTGATCAACGTGGATTTCGCTGATGTAAGCACTGTGATGTCTGAAGCGGGAACCGCGATGATGGGTTCTGGTGTGTCGTCAACTCCAGGCTCGCGCGCTCGTGAAGCGGCAGAGCAGGCTATCAATAGCCCATTGTTAGACGATATCGATCTAACAGGCTCACGCGGCATCCTAGTTAACGTAACTTCTGGCCCTAACATCACGATGGGTGAGTTCACCGAAGTCGGTAATATCGTTCGCGGTATCGCTGCAGATGACGCGAATGTGATCATCGGCATGGTTAGTTCCCCAGATATGGGCGATGACCTTCGTGTGACTGTTGTTGCTACAGGAATTGGAGCACCAGAAGCGGTTGTAAGACCTCCAATGGTAGAACGCGATGCAAATCACAGCTTCTTCAACAACCGGCCTACTGCTGCGCCAGGTGGTCAAGCACCATCACAAGCTCAGCCTAATGTAGGCCGTTCTGCTCACAACCTAGGTGAAAACGGCAACCAAGCAGCAAGCCAAGGCGACCCATACGCACAGCAACACGGCCAGCCAGTTGTCACCCCAAACTTGCGTGCGGTACGTAAGCTGCCGATTTCAACCGGAAGTGAAGCGCTGGACTATGAAAGTGAATACTTTGATGCCCCTGCGTTTCTGCGTCACCAAAACGACTAAATCGGGCTTGAAAGTAGATACGTTGGTAACAAGAAAACCATAAGAGCTCTGAGTTCAAATCAGGGTCATTGCCCTCCTGATATTGCCCCGCCGTAAGGATTTACCTAGGTTCTCCCTAGGCGGGGCGTTCATTGGCGTCAACGAATAAGATGTGTCATTCAGCTGTCATATTGTTGTTTATAGGTACCACGAACGGTACAATGCGCGAAAATTCGTCGAAGATTGACGAGACCTGCTGCATAAGGCTAATCGGCCGAAAATGTAGTCGGTAAAACTAATAAATAGTGGAAATGATGATTCGTCAACGGACATTGAAAAACGTAATTCGCGCTACTGGCGTCGGGCTGCATACAGGTGAGAAGGTCTATATGACTCTTCATCCTGCTCCTGTCGATTCGGGTATTGTGTTTAGGCGTAGCGATGTTGCAGGCGGATTTGATATTCCCGCAAACGCCCATGCTGTGGGCGACACTCAGCTTTCGAGTACCTTGGTGAAAGATGGTGTTCGGGTTGGAACTATTGAGCACTTGATGTCTGCTTTGTCTGGCTTAGGCATAGATAATGTAGTGGTTGAGCTAAGTGCTCCTGAAGTTCCAATCATGGACGGTTCTGCCGGACCATTTGTTTTCTTGATTCAATCTGCTGGTATTGAAGAGCAAGAAAAAGCTAAGCAATTCATTCGTGTTAAGAAGACTGTTGAAGTTAAAGACGGCGATAAAATCGCGCGTTTTGAGCCCCATGACGGTTTTCAGCTTCGCTTCGAAATAGATTTTGATCATCCTGTTTTTACAGATTCCACCAGCATAAGAACCTTGGATTTCTCGGCGACCTCGTTTGTCAAAGAAATTTCCCGTGCCCGTACCTTCGGCTTTATGCGTGACATCGAAATGATGCGTGAGCGTAAATTAGGCCTCGGTGGCAGCATGGAAAATGCGATTGTCCTAGATGATTATCGCGTGCTTAACGAAGACGGTCTTCGCTATGAAGATGAATTCGTTAAACACAAAATCCTAGACGCGATTGGTGACCTATATTTAATTGGTGGACCGGTGCTTGGATCGTTTTACGGTTACAAGTCGGGACACGGCCTTAACAATGTGCTGGTACGTGAATTACTGGCACAAGAAGACGCTTGGGATTTTGTAGAGCTTGAAGAAGCTGCAGATTCGCCGGTATCGTTCTCTATGGCGCCTGCTGCGCGCTAAATTTGCCGCTTGGCGTTAAAACGCCATGATCCAGATTAATCCTCTCTAGCAATCGTAGCCGCAAGTCGACGAAGCGCAACGGCAAGTTCGGTGTTCGTGCTTTGTTCTGCGGACGCTGCAGCACGCATCAAAATATTCCCTGATTCAACTGAACCAGTAGTTGCCTGCCAATAGCTGAGGTCGGTAGCGGCCTCTATCGGCCTGCAAATCACTTTGATTTCTTGCGCCGACCTGAGGTGCAGTGCCGCTGCTAATTGGGGAAGGATAAATCGCAGTCGGCTAGCCACTCCGGGGCTATCTGTTCGTAGAATCAACTTCCTCCCAACAGAATAGCTGCATATTATTTGTACAGTTTCGTTTAGGTTGGGCAGCAACTGCTGTATGATTCCGCGCTCCTTTCCTGCAAACCGTGGCTTTCCAAGGTCATTTCGCAGCTCAGATAGTTTCTGGTCTGTGGAGAGATGTTGTGAGAAAGATGTTAGATTGCGGTAAGGCTTATTTGAACTCATGAGTCTATGGAACCATGATTTGCTGCCAGATGGTAGCGGGATGCTAGATGAAACTTGCACTATTCACCACTGAAGATAGTACCGGCCGCCGCCGTTTCACTCGCGTTGGAGTATCCGCCTCTGCCGGATCGCTTATGATAGCGGTGGCTGCAGTATCCAGCTTCGCGACTATGTCATTGATGAATGATGGCGCAACAAGCAATTCGCAGAAATATGACGCAGCGTTGCTTGAGCTAACTCGGGCAATGTCAGTCAAGTTAGAAGTAGAGCGTGAGGCGGTCGTCGAGACTCGCGCTCGTTCTCAGCAGGCTATGACTTCTTTGGCGAGCAGAGTAGGTCGCCTGCAAGCAGAGCTTTATCGCCTAGAATCTGTTGCCGAAACGATTGCTGCCCATGGCCAGCTTGCTGGTGCAGTCGATTTCTCCTCTGAAGTAGCCTTAGGTGGCCCTGAGCGTGTTGATCTGGATGTGTCTGAAAGTATCGATGCAGATTTGGCAGCCTTAGAGCGTCGTATTAATGCCCGTGACCGTCAATTGTCAGTGCTTGAAAGCTTGATGATCGACGGCGAATGGATTGCCCGTGTTTCGCCTCGTGGCTGGCCAATTGCCGAAGGTTGGCGTTCGTCGCCATATGGCGCACGCCGTGATCCATTTACAGGCCGTCGCGCTTGGCATAAGGGCATGGACTTTGCCGGAGCAGAAGGCAGCGATATTATTGCGGTAGCTGATGGTGTTGTTAGTTGGGCAGGGCGTCGTAGCGGTTATGGGTTGATGGTGGAAATCACTCACGGCAATGGCTACGCAACGCGTTATGCACACAATAAGACCAATGCTGTTGCCTTGGGTGATCAAGTATCCGCAGGGCAAGTGATCGGCTTTATTGGATCGTCAGGCCGATCGACTGGCCCTCATGTCCATTTTGAAGTGTGGAAAGACGGCAGCGTTACAAATCCCAGCCCCTACTTGGCAAAAAACACTCCGCTTAAGTAGCTAAAGAGAGAGATGCACCGTTTTGAAAGGCCGATTTTTTAATCGGCCTTTTTATGCCCCAGCGGTTGTAGTCTGCGAGGTTAACCCCCACGTTTATCAATGTCTTCTGGCATACTGCGCCTTGCGCTTGTGTTAGCAGCAGGCATCTTATTTGCACGTGATATTTCGTGCGTCAAACTATTACATATTAAGAGTCATCATGTTACGCAAGCTGATCCAGCTGATATTCGGCAGTCGCAATCAACGCAATATTCGTCGAATGCAAGCAATCGTCGACAAAATTACCGCGCTAGAGCCCAAAATTCAAAAACTAACAGATGACGAGCTCGCTCAGCAGACTGTTAAGTTTCGCAAGCTCTTGGAAGATGGCTCTGCACACGAGCAGATTTTGCCGGAAGCATTTGCCACTGTTCGAGAGTGTGGCATTCGTTCTCTAGGAATGCGACATTTCGACGTTCAGATGATCGGTGCGATGGTGCTGAACGACGGAAAAATCCCAGAGATGCGTACCGGTGAGGGTAAAACCTTGGTGGCGACGCTAGCCGTCTATCTGAATGCGATCGAAGGCAAGGGCGTACACTTAGTTACCGTGAATGACTACCTTGCTAGGCGAGATGCTGAATGGATGGGTCGCCTTTATACCGCGCTAGGTATGTCGGTTGGGGTGATCTACTCGGGTCAGGACCACGACGAGAAAAAAGCGGCTTACCAAGCCGATATCACTTACGGAACCAACAACGAATTTGGTTTTGACTACCTGCGTGACAATATGTCGTTCAGTATCGAGCACAAAGTACAGCGCGGGCTGAATTTTGCGGTAGTCGATGAGGTTGATTCGATCCTTATCGATGAAGCCCGTACCCCGCTAATCATTTCTGGTCCGGCAGACGACGACACGAGCTTGTACGCCAAGATTCACCTGCTTATTCCTCAGCTTGTACTCGCGGTAGGCGAAAAAGTGGATGGTTTAGAGCCTGAAGGCGATTTCACGATCGACGAAAAGGGCAAGCAAGTTCATATGACCGAAGCAGGTCAGATGAAAAGCGAAGAAATTCTCGAGCAGGCCGGGCTTATCGGCGAAGACAGCAGCTTATACGACCCAGGCAATATTACTTTGCTACACCATTTGAATGCTGCATTACGTGCGAACCATTTGTATCAGCGTAATGTTGAATACATTGTTCGTGATAACAAGGTAGTCATTGTTGACGAATTTACTGGCCGTGTGATGCCGGGTCGTCGATGGTCTGAAGGTCTACATCAGGCGCTTGAGGCCAAAGAAGGTGTTGAGGTTGAGCGCGAAAACCAGACGCTCGCTTCGATCACTTTCCAAAACTATTTCCGTCTCTACAACAAGCTGTCCGGTATGACAGGTACTGCGGACACCGAAGCAGTTGAGTTTCACGAGATTTACGGCCTAGAAGTGGTTGTGATTCCTACCAACCGTGGCACTGCAAGAACCGATATGCCGGACCGGGTATATCTATCGGCCGAAGAAAAATTCGAAGCGATTGCTGAAGATATTCAAGAGTTTCACCAGAAAAAGCAGCCGATTTTGGTGGGTACCGCTTCAATTGAAGTGTCAGAGTTGATCTCTGGATATCTGACTAAAGCAGGCATCACCCATGAAGTGCTTAACGCCAAACAACACGAACGTGAAGCCGACATTATTGCTAACGCTGGCATGCCTGGCGCAGTAACAATCGCGACTAACATGGCGGGCCGTGGTACCGATATTGTTTTGGGTGGCAGCTTAGATTCAGTACTTGAAACAATTCCAGAAGACGACATAGCCGCACGTGAGCTAGCCCGCGCTGAGTGGGAAGTGCGTCATCAACTTGTGAAGGACGCTGGCGGTTTGTTTGTTGTTGGTACCGAACGACATGAATCGCGCCGTATCGATAACCAGCTTCGTGGGCGTTCTGGTCGTCAGGGCGATCCCGGCGCATCACTGTTCTACCTTTCGTTGGATGATACGTTAATGCGTATTTTCGCCTCGCCACGTATGGCTGGGATGATGAAAAAACTTGGCTTGGAACGAGGCGAAGCTATTGAACACCGCTGGGTGAGTAAGGCGATCGAGAACGCACAACGGAAGGTTGAATCGCATAACTACGATACCCGTAAGAACCTGCTGGAGTTCGATGACGTTTCCAATGACCAACGTAAAGTCATTTATCAGCAGCGTGACGAATTATTAGAAGTCGAAGAAATTGTTGAAATCATTGATGCGGTTCGCGAGGACGTTGTAACAGCGTTGGTTGCGAGCTTTGTCCCTGCCGGTACTTCCGAAGAAAGTTGGGACGTGCCTGGCCTAGAGGCCGAGTTGATAAAAGACTTCGAAGTTGAAATTGATTTGCGGCAGTTCATCGCCAACAGCAAATCCTTGGACACTGAGCGTGTCGTCAAACATATCGTCGACCTTATGGTGTCGACTTATGCCGACAAGGTAACGGTGGTCGGTGAAGACAATATGCGACGTTTCGAGAAGTCAGTCATGTTGCAACTGCTCGATCGCATATGGAAAGAGCATTTGGCATCGATGGATTACTTGCGCCAAGGTATTCACCTTCGCGGATATGCTCAAAAAAACCCGAAGCAAGAATACAAGCGCGAAGCCTTCATCATGTTCAACCAATTGTTGGATGAAGTTAAGTTTGAAACGATTACAGCGCTTGCCAAAGTGCGAGTGCGTGGACGCGAAGAAGTTGACGAGATTGAAAATCAGCGCCGCGCGGAGGGGCTAGCGATAGAACAGCAAGCGCAAGCTAATCACCCTGACGCAGGCAATGAGTCTCCTGTGCAAGCTATAAATAGCGGCAACGGGGTTCGTGGCGATGCGGCCGTTGCTGATCGCCAAGCGCTGATGAAGCGAGCAGCGATGGCGCAGCGCCAAGCGGTGATTCGTGGTCAGCAACAGCAAATGGCCAAACAGCACAAAGACGTTGGCCGAAATGACCCTTGCCCTTGTGAATCCGGAAAAAAGTATAAGCATTGCCACGGCCGCCCAGGTGGCCCGACCGCTTAGCCTGCTGACTATTAATTGAGGTACTCATCATGGCCGTCGGATTAGTCGCTCCAACAAGCTTAATGCCCATCGCGGGTTGTCGTTTAGCGGCAGTGGAAGCGGGCATACGATACAAAAACCGGAAGGATTTGGTAGTTGTAGCGTTTGACGAAGGAACTGAAACTGCAGCGGTATTTACCCAGAACGCTTTTTGCGCCGCGCCAGTGGTTGTAGCTAAGCAACATCTGTTGAAGAATACCCCGCGAGCCTTGCTGGTGAATTCTGGCAATGCAAACTGTGGAACCGGCCAGCGGGGGATGGATGACGCGACGGCATCGTGTGCCGCGCTTGCAGACGCACTTGGCTGCGATAGCAGTGAGGTTCTGCCGTTTTCAACCGGTGTGATCGGTGAGTATCTGCCGATTGATAAGTTTCCTAATGCCGTTAAGCAGGCTACCGGCCAGCTGGCCTCCACCAATTGGCTAGAGGCGGCTCATGCCATCATGACTACCGATACGGTAGCCAAGGGGCTTAGCAAGCAGATCGCGACGCCTGGTGGCTTTGTAACTATTACTGGTATCGCTAAAGGGTCGGGAATGATTCGTCCGGATATGGCGACTATGCTCAGTTACATTGCAACCGACGCTGCGGTTGGGCAATCTGACCTTCAAGCGCTTCTTAGCTCTGCCACTGAAGTTTCGTTCAATGCGGTAACCGTCGATGGCGACACTTCTACAAACGATGCGTGCACCCTCTCGGCTACGGGCGCGTCAAGAATCAAGCTGGGCTCATTGCTGCCTTATTGGGCAGAGTTCAGCGAAGCAGTTACCGAGATATGTCTATTTCTCGCTCAGGCCTTAATTAGAGATGGCGAAGGTGCCAGCAAGTTCGTCACCGTCAATGTAGTGAATGCACAGAGCACTGCTCAAGCTAAGTCTATTGCCTATACCGTGGCCCACTCTCCACTAGTCAAAACTGCGCTGTTTGCATCTGACCCGAACTGGGGTCGTTTGTTAGCGGCGATTGGCCGCGCCCCCGTGGAGGCTACTCTTGATGTCAGCAAGATTGATATTTGCTTAGATGACGTCAAAATTGTCAGCTCGGGCGAGCGTGAATCAGGTTACCTAGAGTCGGCCGGACAAGCGGTTATGGATCAAGACGAAATATCGATTAATATTTCGATCGGCGTGGGGGCTGCGAAAACCACGGTGTGGACGTCAGACCTCAGTCACGACTACGTAACCATCAATGCGGACTACCGGTCCTAGCTTTGCATTCTTAGTTCAAGAAAATTAGGGATAGCCATGTCGCAAGCCAGTTTTCCTACCGCTGCCATAGTCGACGTGGCTGCTGCCGCTTTGATTAATGCGCAAGGTGAAGTTCTCATCACTCAACGGCAAGCCGGCAAGCATATGGCCGGCTACTGGGAGTTTCCCGGGGGAAAGGTGGAGGCGAACGAGCTTATCTCGGAAGCCCTGAGCCGTGAGCTTCAGGAGGAAATAGGTGTAACACCAGTGACTTCGCGTCCGCTGATTACGCTTGAACATGCCTATTCAGAAAAGACCGTGCGCTTGCACGTCTCTGTTGTTTCTTACTGGGACGGCGAGGTGCGAAGCGCTGAAGGTCAGGCGATTAAGTGGATTAATGCCGCCGACCTACCTAGTGAAAACCTTCTTCCTGCCGACAAGCCGATAGCAGACGCGTTGATGCTTCCGCCGATCATAGGAATTACGGTCGACGGCAACGGTGTCGATGACTGGGTCGAGTGTGTAACTTGTCAATCGACTTGCCTGAGTGACCGGCTTAATATTTTAAAGCAACAGCGATTAGTGCCTGCTGGCGTGAAGCCATTTCAGTTGCTCCGAACAACCGGTGAGCTATCGACGTCTGCGTTAGACTCTGATCTGGTTGTGCGAATGACCTATGCAGATCTCGAATCTGAATCTAACCCGTTGCATCTTAGGTCGAAGGATCTTAAAGGCTATCATAGCGGACAGCGTGAGAAATGGCTGAGCGCTTCTGTACATAGCCTTGAGGAGCTTCTCTTAGCGGAACAAGTTGGCTGTGATTTCGTTCTTCTAGGCTCGGTTCAATCGACCGCGAGCCACCCTGATATTCAGCCGTTAGGCTGGGATAAGTTTACGCGTATTGTATCGAGGGCCAGTATCCCAGTATACGCGCTAGGCGGTTGCGGGATGGGCGAGCTAGTCCAAGCTTGGAAGGCTGGAGCGCAGGGCGTAGCCGGAATTTCTGAGTTTAGCGGTGAGTCGCCGGACTCTTTCAAATCATTGGATTTAGAAAGCGCAGCAGGCTAGCATAAACGACGTATCGTCGGCAGTTTGGCGAGCACGTTCAGCGAAGTTGGTATTGCGCATAAAACGTACTGATAAACGATGCCTGCCGCCAGAAATTTCCGGGTACAGCAGGCTATACGCTGGCAGCACTATTCTCACTAGCTTGACGTTCCGTTTTTGCCCAAAACTGACGTTAAAAACGCCGCTAATTGCCGTTTGTTCTTCTGGGGTTACGCTGTCTCGGAGTAGTCTCAGATACAACGTTACCGCGCCGCGGAGCACGGTTAGTGTGGAGTTCCATTCTTGAAGCTCGGCTTTTTGGACATCCACCGGCCTTTGCAACCACTGGTGCAGGGTAGGCACGTCAAACGAGCTAGGGCCGCCGCCCTGGTTGTTACGCTGGAGTACAGTCCCGATCAGCTCGTGATCCCGCAAGCTCTGTCCGGGTTGGCCGTTATAGGCGTTCAGAAGTATTACTGCCTGTTTTATCTCTCGACGAATTATCTCGAGCCGGGCTTGATCGACAGTAGCGCTGTCGCGGTAGCCATTGAGCAAGATGCTGTAGCGACTCAACTCTTTACCTAGCTCACTCTTCAGGTCAACTCGTGACACTAGGCCGACAATATCTAGCATATGGAGCAGGGCGGCTCGTGTGTCGCAAGCGTGATCTGCCTTCAAATTGTGGTCGACAAGCTCAAATAAAAACTCAAGGCGTAAAAAGCTTCTAACTTTTTCAGCGAGGGGTTGTTCGTAAATGATGCTGTCGGACACGATGGGCAAATCAATGGTTGCTAAATTCAGATCGCTAGAATATCACGCGTCGCAGGCCAGTCCAGAATAGAGTTGGTGAAGTTTGGCTACTTGGTCGGCAATGTTGCTGCCTTCCCCTGTGTTGTCAACTAGATCATCGGCGACAGATTTTCTTTGTTTACGGCTGGATTGTGCGTCAATCATCGCATTTGCGCCGCCGCTGGTCATACCATCGCGCTGCATCAATCGGGCGTGCTGTTGCTCACGGGTCGCGTCGACCATTACAACCCGTTGAACACGTTCGATAAAACCCATTTCCTGAAGCAAAGGAACCATGACGATTACATAGGGGTGAGTTTTCTCGGCTTCAGCTGCTTGACGGAAAAGTTCGGCGCCAATTGCTGGGTGCAATATGGACTCGAGCTGTCTGCGTTTCTCCGGGTGAGAGAAGACTAAAGCACGCATTTTAGTTCGGTCCATATGCCCGTCCGTTCTAATGAAGGCGTCCCCGAATGTGGCTGCAATCTGCAGTAACTCCGAGCGTCCGGGCTCCACTACTAATCTAGCCACCATGTCAGCGTCGATTACTGCTGCGCCAAGTTCTTCGAAGTAGTGCCCAACAGTAGACTTTCCAGAGGCTATTCCACCGCCAAGTCCTACTACCATCCCAGGTACCCGTGAGTGAGCGATTGCTGGCTAAAGAAACTTATTGCGCCAGCGATGGCTAACCATGGACCAAAGGCAAACTGGTCTCCCGCTTCTGCCTTACCTAGGGCGCGCTGTATTCCTACGCCGGCTAATCCTAGTAGTGATGACAGCAACATTATTTCAGGAATGGCTAGCGGGCCACACCAGGCGCCTAGCGCCGCGGTGAGTTTAAAGTCACCGTAACCCATGCCTTCCTTGCCGGTTGCGAGCTTAAAGCCTTGGTATATCGACCATAGCGCCATATATCCAACAGCCGCGCCAATCACCGATGCCTGCAGCGATACAAACCAGCCTTGGGTAGCAATCAAAAATCCTGCCCACATTAGCGGCATTGTAATGTCGTCTGGTAGCAGCTGAGTATCGAAGTCGATCATTGTCAGCGTCAAAAGCGTTAGGGCGAACAATGCAGCGGCAATCGCTGGATACCCGGGGCCAATAACTACCACCGGCAGAACGGCAAGTGCAGCCGCAGTCAGCTCAATCAGAGGGTATCTAAGACTTATTTTAGAGCTGCAGCCTGAGCATTTACCGCCTAAGGACAGATAGCTGAGCACTGGGACATTCTCATACCAGCGAATTTTATGCTCGCAGACCGGACAGCGAGAGTCTGGTTTGGAGAGGCTAAAGGGCTCTAGCGTTTCTTCTTCAAGCTCCAGATAATCACGTGCCGTCGTCCGCCATTGGCGGTTCAATATCACCGGTAGTCGATAAATCACTACGTTAAGAAAACTACCGATACAAAGGCCAAAAGCCGCACAAATAACCGCAAATACGACAGGCGAAGCGAATAAGTCTTCCATTAACCAACGACCGAGCCAAGTTTGAAGATTGGCAAGTACATCGCAATGATTAAGCCACCAACAAGTACCCCCAGCACGGTCATAATTAGTGGCTCTAGTAATGAAGTAAGCCCGTCAACGGCGGCGTCCACTTCCTGCTCGTAAAATTCGGCGACTTTGCCTGCCATTTGGTCTAGAGCACCAGACTCCTCACCAATAGCGATCATTTGAACTGCCAGATTTGGGAAAACGCCAGTTTGGGTCATTGCTACTTGTAACGGCTGACCTGTGGCGATCTCGTCACGAACCTCATAAGTCGCCTTTTCGTATACCGCGTTGCCTGTTGCACCAGCGACAGAGTCCATCGCCTCAACCAGAGGTATCCCGGCAGCAAACATAGTTTCCAGGGTGCGGGTAAATCTAGCGATAGCAGATTTCATCAAAATATCGCCGACAACTGGGAGCTTCAGCATGTACTCGTCTTGCAGGTCTCTGGCTTTTTCGGAACGCGCGAATAGCATTTTGATCGCGGTTCCGGTGCCAAACATGATTATGAGGTAGATCCACCAGCTTGATTGCAGCCAGCGTGAAAGATTTACAACAAATTGGGTAAGAGCAGGAAGGTCCGCACCAAAACCTTTGAATAGGTCCTCGAATTGAGGAACAACGAACAGAAGCAAGATCGCGGTTACTATGATTGCGACGCAGACAACGGCTATCGGATAGAAAAGTGCCTTCTTTATCTTTGATTTGAGCGCTTCTGTTTTTTCTTTATAGGTCGCAATTTTTTCGAGTAAACCTTCGAGTGCTCCCGATTTTTCCCCCGCATCGACCAAATTCACATACAGGTCATCGAAATACTTAGGATGCTTGGCGAAAGACTCGGTTAACGAGTTGCCTGACTCAACGGAATTTTTTACCGAGCCCAGGAGTTCCTGCATTCTAGGGTTTGAGTCGCCTCGAGCAACAATATCAAGCGATTGGACCAGCGGCACTCCCGCTTGGAGCATGGTTGCGAGCTGACGAGTAAAGATCGCGATATCTTTTGTCTTAATCGCCTTACCTTTTTCGCCAAAAGAAAAAGAGCTAGCCCGACGAACTTTGAGCACAGCAATTCCTTGGCCACGTAAAGATGCCTTAACTGCAACGTCATCGAGTGCCGCCATCTGCCCGCTGGTTTTACGGCCTTTTCGGTCAGTTCCAGCCCAGCTAAAATTAGTCGTTTTTTTCTGTTTTTCAGCCACAGGATATCCCTAATTTAGGCTTATTCGGTTGTTACGCGCGAGACTTCTTCAAGGCTTGTCATTCCTTGTATTACTTTAATTAAGCCGGCCCTGCGTAGGTCGTCAGGCCCCTCTGAAGTAGCTTGTTCAGCGAGCTCTTGGGAATTGGCACCGTTCAAAATCATTCTTTCCATTTCTTCAGAAATGGGAAGCATTTGGAAGAGTCCCGCACGGCCTTTGTAGCCCTTCGTGC
>JBLHFB010000032.1:0-12380 GCA_047614865.1 Gammaproteobacteria bacterium
CAGGTAACGCGATGCCGTTCCTGATCTTTGCTATCCACTTGCTAGGTATTTCGTCGATCACTGGTGCTATCAACGTTGTTGTAACCATCATGAACCTTCGTGCCCCAGGCATGAGCTTGATGAAAATGCCTTTGTTCTGCTGGACCTGGTTGATTACAGCGTTCTTATTAATCGCGGTAATGCCGGTACTAGCTGGCGCAGTAACTATGTTGCTGACCGACAAGTACTTCGGCACCACATTCTTCGCTGCTGCCGGCGGCGGTGATCCCGTCATGTTCCAGCACATCTTCTGGTTCTTCGGCCACCCAGAGGTTTACATCATGATCCTGCCTGCATTCGGCATCGTATCAATGATTATTCCTACTTTTGCTCGCAAGACCCTATTCGGCTACAGCTCAATGGTTTATGCCACTGCTGCTATCGCTTTCCTATCGTTCATCGTGTGGGCGCACCATATGTTTACGGTTGGCATGCCAGTAGCTGCCGAGTTGTTCTTCATGTTTGCAACCATGCTTATCTCAGTGCCTACCGGTGTTAAGGTATTCAACTGGATCGCTACCATGTGGCGCGGATCAATGACCTTTGAGACACCCATGCTGTTTTCAATCGCGTTTGTATTCCTGTTCACCATCGGTGGCTTCTCAGGCTTGATGCTTGCCATCACCCCTGCTGACTTCCAGTACCACGACTCATACTTTGTGGTTGCTCACTTCCACTACGTATTGGTTCCCGGCGCAGTATTCTCGCTATTTGCAGCGGTTTACTACTGGCTGCCTAAGTGGACTGGCGTTATGTACAACGAGACGCTTGGCAAGATTCACTTCTGGTGGTCAGCTATTTGGATCAACGTAACCTTCTTCCCGCAGCACTTCTTGGGCCTAGCTGGGATGCCTCGTCGTATTCCTGACTACAACGCTCAATTTGCTGAATTCAACTTCATGTCTTCAGTTGGTGCGTTTGCATTCTTCATCGGCCAATTCTTATTCCTTTATATCTTGATTCAAGCAATGAGCAAGAAAGGCGAAAAGGCAACTGACCAAGTATGGGAAGGCGCAACTAGCCTAGAATTTACTGATCTTCCATCGCCGCTTCCATACCACACCTTCGAAATTCCACCGAATCTCGAAGACAGGCCTGCACATTAAATAGACACGTCTAGCTGTTGATCGTCGGATCACCAGCCAGAACGGCTTCATTATGAATGATCAAGAATTAAACGAGTTAAACCAGAAACGTAACCAGCGCTCAGTGCGTCTGGGGTTGTTGGTTGCCGCTATTCCGCTAGGATTATTTCTAGCGTCGTTTATATTTCTTGGTGGGTAATGGAACACAAAGAAGAAAGTAGGCAACGTACAGCCCACCAAACAGCCGGTTTACTGGTGTTGGTGGTCTGTGCGATGTTTGGTTTCGGTTACGCTTTAGTACCGCTGTATAACTTAATCTGTGAAATCACAGGCTATAACGGCAGAACCAGCAAGACCACTCAAGTGGGGACAGCGGTAGCGTTGGAACCTGACTTGAGTAGAAAGCTGAAAGTTGAATTTTTGGCCAATGTTGATGCCAGCTTGCCTTGGGAGTTTTATCCTGAGGTAGACAGTATTACGATTCATCCCGGCGAGATGGTTACCTCATATTTTGTAGCGAAAAACCGCTCAAACCAAGATTTAGTTGGCCAAGCCACTCCCTTTGTGGCGCCACGTGAGGCAAATAAGCATTTCATTAAAACGGAGTGCTTCTGTTTCACAGAACAAGCATTTGCTGCCGGCGAGCAGCGCGAAATGCCGGTCACCTTTATGGTGAATCCGGATCTAGACGAAGGTATAGACACAGTCACGCTGTCCTACTCTTTCTTCCAGCTCCCCGGCACCTAAATTTTTTTAACGTAAACGTTTAGAGGCAGCGGCATGTCGCACTCACAAGATACTGGACCAGAAGCTTACTACGTCCCACACGAAGGCAGCCTATGGCCTGCTGTAGCCATCCTAGGCATGGCCACTGGCACAATTGGCGCGTCTATGTACATGAACGAAGCAGCTGGCGGCTTGCAGCTTCTCGGAGTTGGCTTCGCAATCATTCTCGTCATGTTTTACGGCTGGTTGCGTGCCGTTATTCGCGAAAGCATGTCTGGGCTATACAACGCCCAAATGGACCGCTCTTTCCGTCAAGGCATGGCCTGGTTCATCTTCTCGGAAGTCATGTTCTTTGCCGCCTTCTTCGGCGCCCTTTGGTACGTTCGTACCATTGCTTTGCCTTGGTTAGGCGGCGACGGTAACAACTTAGCAACCAACATCTTTGTTTGGGGCGGCTGGGAAAACGTATGGCCAACAAATGGCCCTGCTGGCTTAGGTGGCGACTTCAAACTAGTAGATCCTTGGCATCTACCGCTGATAAACACCCTATTGCTGCTCTCGTCTGGCGTGACGCTAGAGTTTGCACACCACGGTTTACTGCATAACAAACGTAAGCAACTTATCGGCGGTCTAGCGGCAACCGTTCTGCTTGGTTGCCTCTTCCTTGCTTTCCAAGTTGAAGAATATATTGAAGCATACCAACACCTAAACCTTACTCTTGAGAGTGGCGTTTACGGCTCTACCTTCTTTCTGCTGACCGGATTCCATGGCATGCACGTTACCTTGGGTACGATCATGTTGGCGGTTATCCTAGTACGGTGCATTAAAGGTCACTTCACTGCAGAAAGCCATTTTGGTTTTGAAGGTGTTGCTTGGTACTGGCACTTTGTAGACGTAGTTTGGCTAGGTCTATTTATCTTCGTTTATATTATTTAGAACGACAGATAAACATTACAAGAGAGGCCGCGACATGCGGCCTTTTTTGTGACCCCTTTTTGTACCTCTCAAGCACGCGCCTCAAATAGAATTACCTCATGCTACTAACCCTTAGAAACATCTCGCTCGCCTACTCCACCCACCCTTTGTTTGAGTCGGCGGAAATGACTATTCAGTACGGAGATAGAATTTGTTTAGTTGGCCGCAACGGAACGGGCAAATCTAGCCTGTTGAAAATAATTTCAGGTGAAACTCAGCCTGACAGCGGGGAAATCAGCGGTATAGATGGCTTGAAGGTCACCCGACTTATCCAGGATGTACCCCACGATCTAACCGGCAGCGTCTATAGCATCGTTGCCCACGGCCTCGGTGAGATCGGCAAGCTGGTGCTGGAGTATCACGATCCATCGACACCTGCAGACCGCCTAGTGCATATCCAAGAAGCGCTAGAGAACAGCGGCAGCTGGGATAGCAAATCACAAATTGATGCGGTTCTTTCGCGGATGCAGCTCGATCCAGACTCCCTGTTTGAAAACCTGTCGGGCGGAATCAAGCGCCGCGTATTGCTTGCCCAAGCACTAGTTAGCCAGCCACATATTCTGCTACTCGACGAGCCAACTAACCACCTTGATATCGAAGCGGTAACTTGGCTCGAAGGGTTTCTGAGAGATGCCCCGTTCGCACTCGTATTCATAACTCACGATCGCGCCTTCCTAGATGCGGTAGCAGAACGAATTATTGAAGTAGATCGCGGCAAGCTCAACGATTGGCCCGGCAGCTTTGCTGAGTTTCAAATTGGCAAGCAAGCCGCTTTAGAGGTAGAAGCAAAGCACAACGCCAACTTCGACAAAAAACTGGCTGAAGAAGAGGCTTGGATACGGCGTGGAGTTAAGGCTCGGACCAAGCGCAATATGGGCCGAGTCAGGCGATTGGAAGATGCTCGCGGCGAATCCAACAAGCGCCAGACTTACGAAAAGCGTGGAAACATTCAAGCCCAAGACCAGTCTCAAGCGACTGGCAAGAGAGTATTCGAAGCTGAGAATATTTCCTATGAAGTTGGCGGCAAAGTCATTGTCAAAGACTTCAGCCTAAAGGTTACTCGCGGTCAGAAGATTGCGTTGATGGGGCCAAACGGTTGTGGCAAAACAACCTTAATACGACTACTGCTTGGGCAGCTTGAAATTGATAGCGGCAACCTAATCGAAGGCACCAAGTTGCAGGTCGCCTACTTCGACCAAACTCGTAGCCAACTAAATCTTGATCAGACCGCCTCTTGGAACGTTAATGCCGGGAGCGACACGGTCGATTTCAACGGTTCGTCACGGCATGTTTTGGGCTACTTGAAAGACTTTATGTTCACCCCAGAGCGAGCCAAATCAAAAGTAAACGTGCTCTCCGGCGGAGAACGTAATCGGCTGCTATTAGCTAGGCTTTTTGCACAGCCGGCCAACGTTTTGGTCCTCGATGAACCGACCAACGATCTCGATATCGAAACCTTGGAATTGCTCGAAGATCTGATAGCGGCGTTCGAGGGCACCGTGTTGCTGGTGTCGCATGACCGTGCCTTCGTTAACAACGTCGCGGAAAACATCCTCGCTTGGGAAGGCCCTGGCCAATTCAACTTCTATGTAGGCAACTACGACGATTGGGTACGCCAAAGAAAAGCCATTGAAAAAGCGGAAAAGAAGGCCGCCAAACAAGCGCCGCAAGCAAAAAAGGCCAATAAGAAACTCAGCTACAAAGACCAAAGAGAATTGGACGAACTACCACAGCGGCTTGAGACTTTAGAAGCAGCGGTGGAATTGGCCCAAGAGCCGATGAACGATCCCAACTTTTTCCAGCAAAGCGCCGACAAAGTTGCCGCAGGCCAAGAAGCTCTTGCCAAAGCCTCGAAAGCGTTAGAGGATGCATTCGAACGCTGGGAAGCACTTGAAGCGCTTCAACAAAAACTGGCAAGCACTTAGAGCCGCAAACTATGAACGCATTATTGATCGGAGCAACCGGGCTGGTTGGTCGCCTAGCATTAGAGCAGCTACTTGAAAATGAACAGTACACTCAGGTACTCACCATCTCGCGTAGCAACCTAGCCATAGAGCACCCAAAGCTCATCAGTGTCGTCGCAGACTTTGACGACGTGCTCGCCAACCCCAGCCAATACCAAGCCGCGCTTTCAGTCGATCATTTGTTCTGCACTCTCGGCACTACGATCAAAACCGTTGGAGGCGATCAGGCCCAATTTGTCAAAATTGACCTCGAATGGCCAATCGCAATTGCCACGCTTAGCAAAGAGCGCGGATGCCAAGCCGTGTTTGCGATCAGCTCCTTGGGCGCTGACAGTCGCAGTGGCAACCTCTACACTCGCACCAAGGGACAACTAGAAGACGGGCTTAAAGCCCTAGCATTCGAGGGCTGCGTTATCTATCAACCGTCATTGTTGATTGGTAAACGCGATCAACTGAATCAAGCAACACGTCTCGGCGAATCGATCGGCCAAGCGCTTATGCCGCTTGCTAACCCGTTTTTGCGTGGCAAGCTAAGGAAATATCGTGGAACACCAATTCAGGCAATTGCTGTACAAATGGTCAAGGACGGAATGAATCCACCACGGGGTTTCAAACGTCACTACTTTACCGACTGAACTTGCAAACTGAGGCACACTCTTAGCGACATGAAAAACATAACCACACTTGTCGCCTTTCTCCTTAGCTTCACGCTAGGAAGCGCTTACGCCTCAAAAGAAGAAACCTTGGTCAGCTGGCAGCCCTTTAACGATGCCAGCCAAACAAGCGCCAAGAAAGGCGACAAACTAATACTCCTGAACATGGAAGCTGTGTGGTGCCATTGGTGCCACGTGATGGATCAGAAAACCTATTCTGACCCAGAAGTTGCCGACTACTTGGCGAAGCACTTTGTTAGCGCTCGTGAAGACTCCGACGCTCGGCCCGACCTAGCCAACCGCTACCGCGCTTATGGCTGGCCCGCCACCATCATTATGAAAGCGGATGGCACTGAGCTAGTTAAGCGGGCCGGCTATATCGCACCCGAAAACATGTTGCAGCTTTTGAAAGCCGTGGTTGCGGATCCAACCGCGGAAGCCGCCGCGAGCATTCCCAGCTTCAAGCCAGCAACCAATAGCGGCTTCTCTGCTGGAGTGGTTGCGGAGCTAGGTCGCCGCCATATCAACAGCTACGATTGGCGAAGAGGTGGGCTAAAGAACGCGCAGAAATATATCGACGCTAACAAGCTCGCCTGGTCGCTGTCGCAAACAACAAACGACAATGAGCAGGCGATGGCCAAGCAGACTCTCGATGTTGCTATGGGGCTGATAGACCCCTATTGGGGCGGCGTTTACCAATACAGCACAGGCTACGACTGGAATCGACCTCACTTTGAAAAACTTCTGAAAATCCAAGCACGCTACATGAGCTTTTACGCTCAAGGCTATCAACAGTTTTCTGAACCCAGTTATCTTGAAGCGGCCGAATTGATCGCAATGTACGTTGCTGACTTTTTGACCTCGCCAGACGGTGGGTTTTATAGCAGCCAAGATGCAGACTTACTGCCCGGCGAACACAGTGCCGAGTTTTTCGAGCTAGACGACAGAGAACGCCGCGACAAAGGCATCCCTCGAGTCGACAAAGCCATCTACGCTGCTGACAATGGGCAGATGATCAGCGGACTGCTTAGCTTGCATAAGTACAGCAATGACAAACGCTACTTGAAGCGCTCACAAAAGGCGTTGAACAGCCTCATTACCGAGCGACTTTTGCCCAGCAATGGCTTCTTGCACAGCGATAACGATGCAGGCGGACCTTGGTTAGCCGACAGCCTGTACATGGCTCAAGCAATCTTGGATATGTACGAGGTAACCGGCACGCGGACGCTTCTTGAGCAATCGGTTAAAACCGCTAACTTCATTACCGACAACTTCAAAAACAAAAGTGGCGGCTACATCGGTAGTGTTTCGTCGCTGCTGTCGCAATCACCGGACCTTGAAGAAAACATCGATTTGGCTCGCTTCTTCAATAGGCTCTCGCATTACAGCGGGATGGCTAATCACGGCTTGGCGGTCACACATGCCGTTAAATTTCTTGCCTCGCCCGATGTTGCCCTGCGCCGAGTGGAAGAAACCGGGCTGCTATTGCTCAACGCCGAACTACACCAAGATCCCGCTCACTTTACCGTGGTATCTGAAAAATCTGACCCTGTTGGCATCGCACTATTCAAAACCGCCAACGCCCAACCGATCGCCTACAAGCGCGTCGAATGGTGGGACCGCTCCGATCGCAAGCTAATGAACCACGACGTTGAATATCCAACATTCAAAACAGCGGCAGCCTATGTTTGTAGCGAAGGGCGTTGTTCAGTACCGTCGTTTGACGCCGCAAGCTATCAGCGCCAAATCAGTTCACAGCAGTAAACTGCGTCGATCTAAAGCCAGTCGCGTGGAACTAGGTAGTTAGCTGCAAAATCGGCCTCAGCGGATCCAGCCTCGGGCTCACGCTCATATTCCCAGCTTACCAAGGGTGGCATCGACATCAATATCGACTCGGTGCGCCCACCTGACTGCAATCCAAACAAGGTGCCGCGGTCATAAACCAAATTAAACTCAACGTAACGGCCGCGGCGATGCAGTTGCCAATCTCGCTGGGCATCGGTCACCGGGGTATTTGCGCGGCGTTCAACAATAGGCAAGTAGGCTGCTAGGTAGCTCTCGCCCACAGCTTTCGTCATCGCAAAGCAGTCTCCAAAACTGCCCTCGCTCCAATCGTCAAAAAACAGACCGCCAACACCGCGGGTTTCATCGCGATGCTTAAGATAAAAGTATTCGTCGCATTGCTGCTTTAAGCGCGGATACAGCTCGCTACCGAAGGCTGCACATGCATCATGGGCGGTTTGATGCCAATGGCGAACGTCGTCGTCGTAACCGTAATACGGGGTTAGGTCATATCCGCCACCAAACCACCAAACCGGCTCTTCGCCTTCTTGTTCAGCAACAAAGAAACGAACATTCATATGCGAGGTGGGCACATGAGGGTTATGCGGATGCACAACCAACGACACGCCCATTGCCTGCCAGCTACGACCGGCTAATTCCGGGCGCTTAGCGCTTGCTGTCGGCGGCAGCTGGGAACCCGCTACTTTGGAGAAGTTAACTCCACCGCGTTCAATCACAGTGCCCTTCGAAATAACTCGAGTACGCCCACCGCCGGTCATCCCACGAGGATTAACCGGCTTTACCCAGTCGTCTCGTAAGAATTCCACATCAGCCTCAAGGCCTTGAAGTGCGTCGGTAATTTTGTCTTGAAGTGCGAGCAGCCACTGTTCTACCTGCTCAGATTGGGAAGTGTTCGCCACGGGATATCCATCAAAAACTGAGCACCAACTATAACATTTTCGCGAGGACGGCCAAGACCTCCAAGAGTTGTAAGGGCTAACGATTAGTGGCGCCTGTTGTCGGACAGTCGCTTGCTACAGAAGCGAAGCGGTAATCAAAAACTGGCCTGAGAAATAGGTTGCCAAGATCACGAATTGGCCTGCCCGCCACGGCGCACCAAAGCGATTAAATGCCAGTGAGGTGTCGGAGACAAAGAACAACAGCGCTCCTAGAATCAGCAGGCCGCCACCAGCAACGCCGTTTAGATATACGTTGGCAGCAAAGAAAACCATTAGACTAATAGCCAAGTAATACACCATTCCAGGAATCAAGAGTTTGCCGAGTTTATGGATTAGCTGGCTGGCTACCATGGCTACCCATGTCAGAATCCCAATGGCTACGGCAACCAGCTCCCAAGAGAAACTCATTGGTGCACGGCCTGTGAACTCAATCACGAATAAAGCATGTGCCACCAAGAACGAGCCAAGCGCTGGCACAATCGGTTTCTTTGGCAGCATAAGAAACACGTCGCCGACCACAGAAAACAATAAGGCAGCCAGAATCAAATACCCGGCACTGCCGATATCTGCGAACACTAACATCGCAATAATAAGCAGCATCGTCAACGGCTTGAACACATAGGTAGCGTAGCGCCAGATTGGCTTATCTGGATTATCTGCCGCTCGGTAATCGGTAAAAATGTGGGCGAAAGCTGAAAGTGTGACGAGGTACAAAAATGCGGTCATGACTAATATCAATAGTTAGCAGTGGGCGCAGCGTGCAGCACTCCAACGAGCATGTCGCTCGCCGCTGACGCAGTGAAGCGAATTCTTTGGCCGCGGCTTAGCCATACCCGCCATTACTGACGAGGATCAAACAAAAAAGGCCCCGCATAACGGTGCCTGATTTGGCCGAGCAAATCTATTACTCAGCGCTGTACTCGCGATCCGTTTCGGCATAATCTGAATTTGCCGATGAGTCCTGATACTGCCGCGCTTTGGCGCGATCAACAAAGTCTTGATAAGCAGGAAGTGCGACCGCACTCAAAAACACAATAACTCCAAGCGGTATAATCAGCGCTAGAACCAACAACGCTGGCCCACCAGGCAGCGGCCGCGATCCCCACTTATTGGTTTCTTTTTCGCCAGGGGCAAACATCAAGTATAGAAAAAGAATGATGTTCACCAGCGGTATCAGAGCGACTAGCTGAAACCAGCCGCTAAAGCCCAAGTCATTCAGACGCCGGCGCGCCCAGATAAACGTGTAGACATAAAACGCGATCGCGGTTGCCCCATAAATGAAGCCTAGCAAGCCAACAATCGCTGAATTTCTTGTGCTCAAGGCCAAGCCCATAGCCGCAATCACAAGCAATATTCCCAGCATATGGTAAGCCAGATAGCGGACTCGGCCGATCCGGCCCGAAGCAGTCCACAGCAGCGGCTGATAAAACTCGTCGTTTTTTATCTCTACGCCTTCGACGTAGCTTTGTGGTGCAGCGTAAGGGTTCTCTTGGTCTGTCATCTCAATTTCGCCCTTAACCTCCACCGCACTGCCTTACCTTTGGCTACCTGCCGGCATAACTAGGCTTTTAACGAGGAGGCCGCCTCAGCAATTTCATATTGGATGCGCAGCGCCATACCGCGTGGATCTATGGCGTTTCGAATCGGGCGACCAACCACAATATAGTCGGCGCCGTTGATAATCGCTTGGCCTGGAGTCACAACGCGTTTTTGATCCTCTTCCACTTTGTTGTCAACTGGACGGATACCAGGAGTGAGCGCGATCAATTTGTCGTCAATAAACTCCCTTAACATCGGCACTTCTAGGCCGGATGAAACCACGCCATCACAGCCGGCTTCCAAGGCACGCTTGGCACGCGAAAGAACCAGCTGTTGAATGTCGCATGCAAAGCCGAGATCATCCAAGTCGCCGCGATCTAAGCTAGTCAAGGCAGTAACGGCCAAGACCTTAAGGTGGTCGCCTTTTGCTGCAGCGGCGGCTTCCATAATCGACTGATTGCCGTGAATCGTAGCGAGGGTTGCTCCCTTGTCACTAAGCCGTTCAATTGCCTTGCCGACTGTGGCCGGAATATCAAAAAACTTCAGATCTACAAAAACCTTCTTATCCTTTTTTATCAGCCAATCCAACAGCTCAAAATAGCCGCCCGCCATAAACAACTCGAGGCCAATTTTGTAGAAATTGCAGGCATCACCCAAGGCAGCAACGTGCATTTTTGCAGTGTCGTTGTCCGGCACATCAAGTGCGTATATTAGGCGATCTTCGGTAGCTATATTTTTGCTCATGCTGTTTTCTTCCAGACAATGCAGCGGTTATTAGCCGGCATAGGGTGGTCTTGAATAAGGCTTAGGCCAGCTTGCTCGGCAAGCTGGCATACGTCTTCAAAGTGTCTAATCGCAGATTGAGGGTCGCGGTTCAGCAACCATTGATCAAATTGCTGATTACTCTCGCTGCTGTATTCGCCATTGTAATTGAACGGGCCGTAAACAATCAGCTGGCCATTAAACTGCAACAGGGTTTTCGCCCTTTCAAATAATTCTTTTACTGAGTCCCACGACATAATGTGCAGGCTGTTTGCAGTAAAAATCACGTCCATGTTCTCTAGCGGCCACTGGATTTGATTTACGTCCAGGGCAACAGCGGCAGGCGTATTGCTTAGGCCTGCTTCATCCAGCCAGATTTGAATGCCGGGCAGGTTGGCTGGCAGGTCGCTGCATTGCCAACTCAAATGCGGCATCGCTTTAGTGAAGTGCAAGCCGTGTTGCCCCGTGCCACTGGCAATTTCGAGAACAGTAGCTGGCTCAGCAAGGTACTGCCGAATTATCTCTAGAATCGGATCGCGGTTGCGGTCGCAACTTAGCGCGTACGGCTTTTCTAAATTAACTGACATAGGTCCTCATGCAAAAACGGCGATGACATTGCAATGTCACCGCCGTTTGCTAGCAAGATCAATCGTAACCAAAGCTTAGGCTGGTAAAACTGGCGACTCATTACCGGTCATTTTCGCTACGCAGCGGATGACCTGACAGCTGTAGCCAAACTCATTGTCGTACCAGAGGTACAGCACACAGCTTTTGCCATTAGCAATCGTCGCTTGAGAATCGACAACACTGGCGTGGCGTGAACCAACGATATCAGATGAAACCAGCTCAGTAGACGCGGTGAAATCAATCTGCTCAGACAAGGGAGAATGAACGGCTGTCTCACGTAAGAACGCCACCATGTCCTCTTTACTGGTGTCTTTCTCAAGATTCAGATTCATGATTGCCATTGAAACGTTTGGCGTTGGTACGCGGATAGCGTTACCAGTTAGCTTGCCTTCCATTGCAGGAAGCGCCTTAGCAACTGCTTGAGCAGCGCCCGTTTCGGTGATTACCATGTTCAACGGAGCAGAACGGCCACGACGCTCAGCGCTGTGGTAGTTATCAATCAAGTTCTGGTCGTTGGTGTACGAGTGAACCGTCTCAACGTGACCATTAATGATCCCGTATTTGTCGTTGACCGCTTTCAATACAGGGGTAATCGCATTGGTGGTACAGCTAGCGGCTGACAAAATCGTGTCGTCGGCGGTAATTTCGTGGTCGTTAACGCCAAACACGATGTTCTTCATATCGCCTTTGCCGGGAGCGGTTAGCAATACCTTGCTTACTCCTTTGGCTTGTAGGTGACGCTCTAGACCCGCTTGGTCACGCCAAATACCGGTGTTGTCGACAACGATTGCATTATTGATTCCAAACTCGGTGTAATCAACATTTTCAGGCGCGTCAGAATAGATAACCTGAATATAGGTGCCGTTGGCAACAATCGCGTTGTTTTCTTCGTCTACCCAGATCGTGCCGGTGAATGGGCCGTGAACAGAGTCGCGACGCAATAGGCTGGCACGCTTCTGAAGATCATTCCCCTTGCCTTTGCGAACCACAATTGCTCGTAGCTGCATGCTGTTTCCATAGCCAGAGCGTTCGATAAGTAAACGCGCAAGTAGCCGGCCGATACGACCAAAGCCATAAAGAACAACGTCTTGTGGCACTTCGGGAATATTGCCACTTTCAACCAAGCTCTTGAGCTCATCAGCTAAAAATGCGCTGATGTCTCCACCTTTCTCGTCAAAGCGGAACGCAAGCTCAGCCACGTCAATGCGCGATGGTCCCAAGTCCATCTGACTAAGCGCTTCAACTATCGGGAAGCTCGCACGTATATCT
>JBLHFB010000033.1:0-12244 GCA_047614865.1 Gammaproteobacteria bacterium
AGTAACCATCGGCTTTGTGATCCAGGTCGGCGCGCGCCCAGCGAAGTTGCAGCAGCTAAAGCAGTCCTAACAGCAAACACCATTCAAAGGGCTTCCGAAGACTACACCGGAGTCGAATCACGCGGCCATTCCGATAGAACCTGTCGAAATGCTCGCCGCGGTATCGGCTGTAACTGTCTAGTCGACCTCGACACCCGAAAGACTTAAGTCATTGGCAAAGTTTATTAATTTCGACATCGATAGCGCAATTCTTTCGAAAACTAAGCGCAAATTGGTCGGCCAACTGACTGCAGGCCTTATTCAACAATAACGCCTTTTGGTTCAAACCACTGTGTTCGCCAAGGATAGTGGCAGCTGTAACTAGAACCCCGAACTTGTGGGACGGCGCGCACAAGCGGTCCAAGCAACCTTGTTACAACGCGGCGTATCGTCTCGTCGATTAGAAAAATCGATTGAAGTATTGAAGGACGACGAAGGCGACACCGCACTAAATTCCGGACGTCGGGTTGACGTGGAATTTCAACAATCCACAAGCCTCACAAAATATTGTATTTGAACGAAGCTGACACATCGCTGTCAGCGGTGTAACCTCTGCGGCCTAGAAGGCAGTCCAATGGCCAATGCCAGCAAACTGCCCACCTAATAATTATTTCGCTTTATTTTGGCCCAAAAAATATTCTAGAAGGAGACCGGTATATGAAACATCGTATGTATTTCGCCCTTGGCGGTGCACTACTGAGCGCAGCAACTAGCGCAGTAGCAAATGATGAACCGGCAGATTTACGCCCGTATTTATCCGTAATGTCAACGCAAATTTCTGCAGACAGCGACCGAGACGCCACAGGCGATAACAGCGGCTTCCGCGCTGGCTTTGGTATGCACCTTAATCATTGGGCTGCAGTCGGCGTCAATTACGGCCAACTCGACGTTAACGCTAACGCTGCACGAAGTCACAAGATCCTCGACTTAGGTGTTGAATTGTTTGCGTACCCTTTTGGTAGAGAATTTGGTCTCTATACACTTATTGGTGCCGGTCAACGCGACACCACTCTAAAAGCAACCGACCAAGAATTTTCTAGCACTTTTTACGATGGCGGGGTTGGCTTCATGAAGCGCATAACCCGAGCGGGCGCTACCTTCCGTGGTGACCTTCGAGTGCGCCACGACACTAACGAAGACCGCGGCGCTTTGGGCGAGCGCTCGTTCAACGACACAATCGTCAGCATCGGGATCGTTAAGCCGTTTGGCGACCTCACCGGCGCCAGATACGACGTTCCGAAATGGGGTGGCGAAATAGATCAACGCTTTTACGCCTCGTTACTCGCAAGCCACCTTATCGCTGACGAAGACCACGCGGCAGAAGACGGAACCTCTTGGCAGGTGTCTCTCGGCGGCAAAATGAGCAAAGCCATTAACTTCGAATTACGCGCAAGCTCACACACCCTAGACGGCGTAAACGGCAGTGCTGGCGAAGCAGAAGTCAGCGGTTGGGGACTGGACTTCCCAGTATTCATGCATCGCCATCCTAAATTTGCGCCATACGTACTTATAGGCATTGGCCGCAGCGAAGTTCAAAACACCATTGCAGGCGTTGCTCCAACTAGTATTGGCGAAGGAACCACTTCTGACTGGGGCGTTGGCTTCATCAGTAAGTTCACCGGATACCAGCTTGGGCTGCGTTTCGACGTGCGCTATCGCAACTATCACGATTCACTTTCTATCGCCGATGGGATCGTAAACGTCGGCTTACATTTGCCAATTGGCAGTTCGCCGCTAGCACCAGACCAAGACGGCGATGGCGTACCTGACAGTCGAGACAACTGTCCGCTTACCGGCGAAGGCACTGAAGTTGACGAGAACGGTTGCCCACTTGATGACGACAAAGATGGCGTAATTAATAACAACGATGCCTGCCCAGGAACCCCAGCGGGTACTGAAGTTGATTCTCGCGGCTGTAAAATTGACGGCGACGAAGACGGCGACGGCGTTCCTGATTCGAAAGATCAATGCCCAGGCACCCCAGCAGACACTGAAGTTAACGAGTTTGGCTGCGCAGCCGACGCCGACGGTGACGGCGTTGCCAACGACGTTGATGAGTGTGGCAAAACGCCAGCAGGCTTAGAAGTAGACAGCAGCGGCTGTTTGATTCAACAAACCGTTACGCTCTACGGCGTAAACTTCACGTTCAACACCGCTACGCTCGACAGAAACGCTAAGCACATTTTGGATGAGATTGCCGAGCAGTTCTTGGCCAACCCAAACATGGCGGCAGAACTAGCTGGCCATACCGATTGGCAGGGCAATGAAGATTACAACCAAGAATTGTCGGAGCGCCGCGCAGAAGCCGTTGTCGACTACCTACTAGCTCAAGGCGTAGACAGCAACAACCTTACTGCTGCCGGTTACGGCGAGAGTCGGCCAATTGGCGACAACGAAACACGAGAAGGCCGTATCGCCAATCGTCGTGTTGAACTGGCTATTGAAGAGCAGCAATAGACCGTTATGACAAACCCCATGGACTACCTTGTAGACCAAGGCGTTGATCCTCGTCGTCTGAGTCTTGCCGCAACTGGCGAAAATTCACCTGTAGCGTCGAATGCTACGACTGATAGACGTCGCGCAAATCGCCGCGTTGAGTTTGTTATTCAGTAGAAAACTACACGTTCGGAAAAAACCCAGCCATTGGCTGGGTTTTTTTATGCCTATTAAGTGACCGGCGCTGTACAAAAATTGGTAAATCATGGAGAATCGCCGCTATTCGCGTGTGATAGCGATCTTGATCATACCTATCACCCAATATTAAACACAGAACGACATCCTCATTGGAGTACGTAGATGAAAATCACACTGGTAACGGCAACTAGCCTCGCTGCGATGATCGCTATGTCAGCGGTACATGCTGACGAATTTGATAATCGTTGGCATGCCAACGTAATGGCCAGTTTCGCGTACGCCGATGGTGATCGAGATCGCGCATTAAATCCAGATAGTGGCCTGCCTGAACCGTCGCTAGCTGCTGGCGAAGGACTCGGCTGGCACTTGAGCCTCGGTCGCGCAATTAGCGACAAGTGGGACTTAGACCTTACAGTCGAACGCGGCGAACTATTCAGTAACGAAGGTGGCAATACCGAAATCGACCAATACGGCTTGGGCGTTCAAGGAACATATTTCTTTAATCGCGGAAAAATCGCACCTTACCTAGTTACCGGCTTTGGAATGTTCCGCACCAACATTGATACTAATGCCGATGGGTCCGAAGAAAGCCTAGATGGTCTTAAGTATGATCTGGGTGTTGGTATTCAAGCCAAAGTTGGAAAAAGCGGCGCTTCAGTCAAGGCAGATGCTCGTTACCGCGTCGACTTTTATGAAGACAATAGCTCTGACTATGCAGAATACGGAGACTTCGTTGTAAACCTAGGCCTCCAACTACCGTTCGGCGAGAAGGAAGAGCACAGTGGTAGCGGTGATCACAGCACAGTCGCCCACCAAGCAGCTGATTCTCGTTGGTATTGGACGCCCTCTATGGGTTACGTATTCGCTGACAGCGACCGCAGCAATGAAAATGACGGCAGCGCCTACTCGCTAGCGATCGGCCGTCAAGTTAACGCAAACTACAACCTCGAAGTACGCGTTGGCGGCATGGAAATTGATCTGCAACCAGCAGGTACAGACACCGAGATCGATAAGAACTCGCTAACCGTTGAACTACAGCGCTACTTTAGCCGCAGCGAAGCATTCGCTCCGTATATCGGCGTAGGTGTGGGTGCAATTCGTAGACAAGTGGGCGGCGTAAACACTTCCTACCCTGGGGCAGAAGCAGCGATCGGTTTCGCTACCCAAATAACTGAAAACGGCACGTCGGTAAAAGCTGAAGCACGTTATCAGTTTGACGCCTTCGACGACCCTGGAACCGCAGGTGTTACTGAATTCGGCGACTGGATTGTTGGCGTAGGGCTGCAAATTCCATTTGGCGCGAAACCTGCCCCTAAACCAACTAGCGCATATGACGGCCCTGTGACTGTTGTAGTCACCGACGGCG
Organism: Gammaproteobacteria bacterium; assembly: GCA_047614865.1. GTDB lineage: Bacteria > Pseudomonadota > Gammaproteobacteria > JAPPPA01 > JAPPPA01 > JBLHFB01. Next base: position 4,040 of record JBLHFB010000033.1, read on the forward strand.
ACGGCGATGGCGTACCAGACAACAACGACGCATGCCCAGGCACATTGGCTGGCCAGCGCGTTGATTCAGCAGGCTGCGCTCTCGTTACAGTAGCTCCGGTTCCTATTGATGTTCCGGCTGATGACAAGCCTGAGACAGTGGTTGCATACTTTGGCCTAGAGAGCGCTGTGCTTACTAAAAAGGCCAAGTCGACACTCAATGGCATCGTTGACACCATGGTTCAGCGTCGTTACATCGTGGCTGTAGCTAACGGCTATACAGACACAACCGGCGAAGCCAGCTTCAACGTTGACCTTTCACATGAGCGCGCTAACGCCGTTAAGGCTTATTTGATACAGCGCGGCGTACGTAACGCTAACGTTATCGCGAAAGGCAAAGGTGAAAGCCCAGGCAATAACGATACGCTGGAAGGCCGCAAGATGAACCGTCGCGTTGAGGTTCGTTTACTAGACAAATAGGCTAGTAAATACTGCGTCAGGTTAAACACTGACGCAGAAACAACAAAGCCCCGCTCTGCGGGGCTTTGTTGTTTCTGGAGCATAAGGTTCGAGCTGTTTGCTATTTCATTGAATCGGCAAACAGATGCTCTCGGTAATAAACCAGTTCGTTAATCGAGTCCTTAATGTCGTCCATCGCCAGGTGTGCTCCAGACTTTTTAACCCCTTTGGCGTACTCGGGTGCCCAACGCATCATCAGCTCTTTAATCGTGCTGACATCGAGGTTTCTGTAGTGAAACCATTGCTCTAGGCCGGGCATCAGACGATGCATGAAACGGCGATCTTGGCAGATACTGTTACCGGCCATCGGCGATTTACCGCGCGGTACCCACTGCTCTAAAAATGCCAGCGTCTCCGCCTCTGCCTGTTCAACACTATGGGTACTGTTTCGCATTCGCTCAATTAGCCCTGACTGGCCATGCTGGCGGGTATTCCAGTCATCCATCGCTAGAATGACCACTTCAGGCTGATGAATCGCTATTATTGGCCCTTCTGCCAACACCTCAAGCCCCTTATCGGTGACAATGGTGGCTATCTCAATAATTAGATCGCTGTCAGTATCCAACCCGGTCATTTCCAAGTCAATCCAAATCAAATTGTCGCTGTGTTTTCCCATGATTTACTCGTTTGTTATTTTTCCCCAGTTTACAGCGCATGACTGATCTGCGTGCAAGAGCTTGTAAGGGTTGTGAAGGTGAAGTAGCGGCGCTGTCTTCCGACGAACGATGTGAGCTTCTCAAGCAAATAGATACCAGCTGGAAAGTCTCAGGCGATCAAACCACCTTGAACCGCGACTACAGCTTTTTAAACTTCGACCAGACTATGGCTTTCGTAAATGCCTTGGCCTGGGTTGCGCGCAAAGAAAACCACCACCCGGATATTACATTGGGTTACAACTACTGCACCGTTTTATGGACAACACATGCTCTTAAGGCTCTCAGCGAAAACGACTTCATTTGTGCGGCGAAAACCGACGCACTGCTGGAGAATTAGTTAATGCCTACCAGTCGAGTAATAGTTTGCCACGGAAAATCTGCATTGCTAGAGCACGAGGGCACGATAATCGCCTGCGTGCTTAAAGGCCGCTCGGGCAGACCTGTATGTGGAGACCTAGTTGAATATCAGGCACCAGAGAATGAACAACCCCGTATAAACAAGGTCGGCGAACGGAACAACACTTTAATACGTGCCGATTTCCGTAAGCGTGGTCGCATTATCGCCTCCAACATCGATCAGTTAGTGATGGTTGTGGCTGCGACGCCCGAGCCAGATTGGGGCCAAGTCATCCGAGGAATAGTTATTGCACGACTTTGCAATATTTCTTCGCTATTACTAGTCAACAAAACGGATCTCGCCGGCTCAACTGCCTATCAAGAGATTGAAGGAATCTTCTCTTACCTCGGCTGCGAAACTCTCTATTGCAGCGCCACTGACGACGTGGGCATAGATGCGGTAGTAGAAGCACTTACTGGACGACATTCAGTCTTGGTGGGCCAGTCTGGCGTAGGGAAATCGACTCTATCCAACCGTATTTTGCCCGACCGCGAGATACGGATCGGCGCTATCTCGGAGGCGACAGGCTTTGGACGCCATACAACCACCGAAACAACTTGGTATCCGTTACCCAACGATGCAGGCGCGATCATTGATTCTCCCGGAATGCGTGACTTTGCGATTTGGGATATGCCTAAAGATGAACTGCTCGCCGTGTTTTCAGAACTGGCAGCACTTGCCCATAATTGCCGCTTCAACAATTGCATACACACAGCCGAGCCTGATTGCGCTGTAAAGGCTGCCGTTGAGTCTGGCGCGATCCCTCAGCTTTGGTATCAGACTTGGGTCGATGCACTCACCCCAAGCGAATAGTAAGCACCTAGGTTTTTAGAGCGTTTCGCGGCGTGAAAAGGCGTGCGCTAAGGTGCCGCCGTCAACATACTCAAGCTCTCCACCAACCGGCACACCATAGGCAATCCGGCTCACCTTCACCGCATGCTTCACGGCAATCTGTGCAATGTAGTGAGCGGTTGCCTCGCCTTCCACGGTTGGATTGGTCGCCAAAATTAGTTCTTGTACGCCAGCAGTCGAAAGCCTTTGCTCAAGAAGATCTAGCCCCAACTCTTCGGGACCAATTCCATCGAGTGGAGACAGGCGCCCCATCAATACAAAGTAAAGCCCGCTATACGCGGCACCCTGTTCAATCGCCATCACATCAGCGGGTGTTTCGACCACGCATAATGTAGTGGCGTCACGACGCGAGGAATTGCAAAGTTCACACAGTCGTTCTTCGGTGTAGCCGCGACACTGCGCACAATGGCCAACCTTATCCATTGCCAAGGTTAATGCACTCGACAGCTGCTTTGCCGCGTCACGATCCCGTTCGAGCAAATGGAGGGTCATACGCTGGGCAGTTTTTCTGCCAACTCCAGGCAAACACTGCAGCGCGTCGATTAATTCGTTAGTTAAGCGTGAGAACATTAGAACGGCATCTTAAAGCCAGGCGGCAACATGCCTCCAGCAGCAGATTTCATCGCTTCTTCAGCAGCCTTTGAGGCCTTCGCTACCGCGTCATTAAACGCAGCGGCCACTAAGTCTTCAAGCATGTCCTTATCGTCGCCAATCAGGCTGTCGTCAATTTCTATGCGGATAGCTTGATTCTTGCCATTCACAGTTGCCTTTACCAACCCACCACCGGCGCTTCCAGTAACCTGCAAGCGCTTTACATCTTCCTGCGCGTCTTGCATTTTTTGCTGCAGACCTTGGATCTGCTGCATCATGTCGTCCATGTTATTCATCACATTTCTCCGTAGTTTGTTCAGCGCGCGGCGCGATAGAACCTTGTCTAATTTCCGCGTCGAAAAGGGATATCAATGTTTTGACCGTGGAATCGTTGTGAATATCATCTTCTGCTTGTTGTTGGCGCGTTCGTTCTTCACGTTCCTGCCCTTGCGCGGGCGTTTCTTCAGCTTGCTTTAATTCGTCAATTAAAAACCGAACTTTTACCAAGCTACCAATGTGTTTATTTAGGGCTTCAGACAAAGCGAGCTTATTGGGTTCTGATGCTAACGCATACCAGGCCTCATTCACCCTAAGAACCCATTCAACGTCGTCACGACTCACCGGCACGCAATGCATTGCCAACTGGCCTGCTAGGCCGCTGAGATCCAGCACAGCAACTACTTGAGCCCATTCGCTGCTGTTGCTTAGTGCCGCTTCAAGTTCTGCAGAGAGCGGCTCTACCATGTCGTCTAATTCGGGCGCGCTCATATCAATAGCTGCTACTGATATATCGGCAAAATTTTGATCTGGGGCGTCGATGAACGGGTTTTGGCTGTGGTCGCTGGCCTCCACAGAAGACGGTTTAGCGATCTCGGCTAACGCCAGAGATTTTTCGATATTGTCGGTTGCCGGCGCAACCGCCGGCTTAGACTTTTTTGCCGGGGCTACCCCGCTACCCGTTGGCACTGTCCCGAAAGCAAGAAGCCGCAAGATAACCATTTCGAAACCAGTTCGCGGATCAGGTGCCAACTCGATATCACGGCGACCTTGCAAGGCGATCTGATAGAACAGCTGTAGCTCTGCTGACGATAGCTGGCCTGCCATTGCCACAATAGCCGCATAACTGGGCTCTTCCTCACCAACCGCTGCGGGTAGCTGTTGGTACAGCGCTGCACGCTGGATAGCGGTAACCAGCTCAGCTAGCGCTGAAGACAGATCAGCGCCTTGGCTGTCTAGCCGCTCAACCACATCAAACAAACCTTGGCTGTTGCCCGCGGCTAGTTCAGCTAATAAATTGTCTAAGTCTCCGCGCTCAAGGCTGCCTAGCATTTCACGCACATCTTGTTGACGTACAGCCCCGCCACCAAAGGCTACCGCTTGATCTAGCAAACTTAAGGAATCCCGTAAGCTACCTTCTGCAGCGCGTGAAATCATCGTTAACGCCGCCGGATCAGATTCAATACTGTCGGCATTTAGAACGGTTGCCAAATGCTCCGCTATCCGTTTCATTGGAACGCGTTTTAAGTTGAACTGAAGGCAGCGTGACAAGACCGTTACGGGAAGTTTCTGTGGGTCGGTTGTTGCCAGCAAGAATTTAACGTGTGGCGGCGGCTCTTCCAAGGTCTTCAGTAGGGCATTAAATGCGCTGTTGGAGAGCATGTGGACTTCGTCGATCAAATAGACCTTGTAGCGCCCGCGCGTCGGCGCGTACTGCACGTTATCGATTAGTTCACGAATATCATCTACGCCAGTGCGAGAGGCGGCGTCAATTTCGATCAGGTCGATAAACCGGCCTGCATCGATATCGCTGCACGACGAGCACTCTCCGCAAGGTGTCGAGGTCACGCCAGTTTCGCAATTGAGAGCCTTCGCGAAAATTCGAGCAATGGTGGTCTTACCAACTCCACGAGTGCCAGTAAAGAGAAAAGCATGATGCACTCTGCCCTGCTCCAAACCATTTGAGAGCGCACGGAGCACATGCTCTTGACCAACAACCTGGTCGAAAGTACGTGGGCGAGTTTTACGGGCAAAGACTTCGTATTGCATAACAGCATCTAACTAGACTAATGACGCATTTTAACCTGCCGCTGGCGGCTTCGTGTGATTCATATTTCGGCTACTGGCTAATCAACAGAAGAGAATGTAGTTTGTACAAAAGAACACCAAAAGAGGTTCAGGAGACAGAATGCACTCACCGCATCTAACAACAGCATTGGCAGTTGGCCTACTAGTTATTGCCGCCGTCAGTTCCGGCTGCAGCAGCCCTACTCAAATTGATTCGTCTAACGCCACATTGCCGTTGTCTATTGCTACTCAGTGCATTGCCGACAGCCCTGAGCTAGCCTATGGAGCAGCCAGCCAGAGCCACGCCGTTAGCAGCGTACCCGAGGCCGCATCCACCGGCGCAATGCACTCGGTTCCCGCTTGTTCGGGCAACACTCACTTTGTGTTCGGCGCTGGCAAAGCAGATATCACCGGCCCCGCGGGCGGAAAGATTCACATGGGCAACGAGGACCCAATGAATTATTCCGCAGGAATTCATATCCGCCAGTATGCGAGAAGTTTCGCTATCGAATCACCATGTAACGGTAAACGCATACTAATGGTACTTACTGACACGGGAATGCTCTTCGAATCGGTCAAGAAAGCGGTCTTAGACAAAGTTGCAGCGGACCCAGACCTCGCCAACTTCTATTCGGCGTCGAATGTAATGATGAGCGCAACCCACACTCATTCCACTCCTGGGGGGCAGGCACATTTCACAGCCTACAATGCGCTGCGCGGCGGTCACGACCGACTCGCATTCGAATCCACCGTAAACGGGACCTTCAAATCTATTCAGCGTGCCCACCAAGCCTTTCTTGACAACCAACAAGGCGGACAAATCCTGCTCGACCAAGGCGAACTGATGGGTGCGAACACCTCCCGAGCAGTACCTGCGTATATGGAAAACCCCGCAGCAGAGCGAGCTCGCTATCTCGACGTCGCCGGAAACGACTTGACCACCCCGCGGTTGATGACGCTTCTCAAACTGCAAACCCAAGCAGGCAGGCAGCTTGGTAGCCTTAACTGGTTTGCTGTGCACCCAACCTCAGATGCGCTGTCGGAATACGGCCTTGGTGCGGTGCCGATAAGCGGTGATAACAAAGGCTATGCGTCCTTGATGTTTGAACGTTTACAGCAGCAAGAAAACGGCCTCCCTTTTGTAGCAAGCTTTATGCAGGCAGACGAAGGCGATGCATTTACCCAAATGTACTTCGATAAACCAGCTATGAAGGCCGAGAATGACCAACTCCTTCCAACAACCGAGCCAAGTCCTGTAACCGTTGCAAACGGCAAACTGCAGCTTCAGCGTGCGCTTTCTCTCTATCAGAGCGCCAGTAAAGCGGTAAGCGGCCCGATTGACTTTCGCTTTGGCTATGTACAAATGGATCAGGTAGAAGTTACCGACCCAGTTGTACTCGACACGCTTGAACATCCACAGGCATTAGACGCGATTCCGAAAAGAACCTGCAACCCGTCAATGGGCGTCTCATTCCCGGCTGCTGGTCACGGTGCCCAGCCCGGTGAGCCAGGTCAGTTTACCGAGGCTGGGATTAGCTGCTCCGATCCAGATTACGCCCAGCTCGCCGCCGACGAATTTCGTGCGGGTGCGGGTGCAAACGTCCCCACCGGGCTTTTCGCGGCGACCGTTGGTTGCAATGCCAGCTCCGCTCCGGGTCTGAACTTAGCGTGCCAAGCCGAGAAACCAATCCTATTTGTTTTCGGGCCACCGCTAAACGCCTCAGCGACCACTGTTCCTTTTCAACTATTTCGAATTGGCAACCTAGTGACAGTCGGCCTGCCATGGGAAGTAACCACAATGGCAGGGAGACGCATCCGCAGCATCCTATTAGACACAATGAAGGGCGACGGTGTCGACTACGTTGTAATTACCGGCCTAGCAAATGACTATGTAAGCTATCTCACTACTCGGGAAGAATACGCGCTGCAGATGTACGAAGCGGCCTCGAACCAATTTGGCCCTTGGTCTTTAGCTGCCGTGCAGCAAGAAACTCGTCGCTTAGCATTGGATATGGTTAATGCTAGCGAAACCGAAGCGGGACCTACACCACCAACCACCTCGCCACAGGCAGTCCAAACTCAGCCTCCTCAAGGCTCTGACCAAGCTCCTGCGGGCTCGACCTTCGGTGCCGTGGTTAGCGATGCGGATCCCAGCTACAATCCTGGAGATACGGTTAAAGTCGTATTCCAAGCATCCAGCCCGAATAGTGACCTAAAGAGCGGAAGCAGCTTTGTTTTTGTCGAACAGCTAAGCCAAGGCAAAGCGTGGAACGTAATTAGTTACGACGCAGACCCTGAAACCAGCTTTATCTGGCATTCAGACGCCGAAGAGCCGCAATTTAACGCAAGCACCACCTCGATGGCCGAAGTCCTGTGGCGAATCCCTAAGAATACCGCGCAAGGGAGCTACCGAATTCGGTTTGAAGGCGTCGCCAACCAAGCGAGCGTGCTTACTCCATACGATGGGGTTAGCCGGCAATTTACGCTGGGAGAACCCAGTAGCATCTGCCCGTAATTTTCGTCTCGATAACCGGCTTATACAAACAACCCAGTAGCCAGAAACGACAAAACCCGCGAGAAGGCGGGTTTTGTCGTGACACAGCTAGTGTCAAATATGGCGGAGAGGGAGGGATTCGAACCCTCGATAGTGCTATAAACACTATACTCCCTTAGCAGGGGAGCGCCTTCAGCCACTCGGCCACCTCTCCAGATCTAACTACGCTGAGCGGGTCAGCTAAATCAGGTTGCGTAGGATACTGATGCAAAAAGGCCGCGTAAAGTACTACGCGGCCTTTTTTACTAAAACTTTGAAATTAGTTCCGTTTAACCTGCGGCGGACTCTTCGTCAGCCTCTTCAGTTAACTCCGCACTAACCACTCGTTGGTAAATTTCTTCACGATGAACAGCCACTTCGCGCGGCGCATCAATACCAATTCTGACCTGTGATCCTTTTATGCCTAGAACTGTCAGACTAACGTCGTCACCCACGCGTAACGCTTCGCCTACTTTACGTGTCAAAATCAGCATTACTCTTCCCTAGCGCCGTCTATTCTATGCATTTAGTATACTTACCGGCTATTGGAAATAGCAAACAAGGATAGTTTCCTGTTCTATTTCTCCGCCAGATCAAACCCGGCGTGCAACGCTC
>JBLHFB010000034.1:0-12225 GCA_047614865.1 Gammaproteobacteria bacterium
ACTCCCGCTTCAACCATTTCGATAATCACGCCAAGAATTTCGTCACGGCGCGAACGTAGTAATCGTTTTTTGTATTTGCTTGGAGTCACAAGTAGATACTTTGTTATGGAAGGGAAACCAGCCTCCGGCAGGTGTGGGAATCTTACTACAACTTGTGCGGCCCCATTATTGGCTCTCGAGACACAAAAAAGGGCGCCTAAAGCGCCCTAGTCTGAAACTGCCGAATTTACATGGTGGGTGTGCGGCGGGTGTTTTGAAAACCAGCCAGAAGGGTTTCGATTTTACGCAGCGCAGAGCCCTTATTATCAGCACTGAACTGCACACCAACACCTGAAATACGCTGTCCAGAAGCACCGCGAGGCGTGACCCAAACGACGGTTCCAGCCACAGCAAGTTTTTCTTGGCCGTTCATCAAGTCAACCAGCATCAATACCTCTTCGCCTAAGGGATAGGGCTCCTTGGCCGGCACAAACAAGCCGCCGTTAGCAATAAACGGCATATACGCTGAATACAGCGCTTGCTTGTCTTTGATCACTAAGTTAACAACGTGTGGCTGTTTGGGTGCTGCGCTCATCTCTATCCTTGATTCACCAGCTTTACTATTGAAGCTGGGATTTATCCAACACGAAGTTTACGTGACCACGGAACCAGTATCGCCTCAATGGACAATAGCGGGTTGGCGTTTCCAGCCACCGACAGCTTAGCCGCATTTATCCGTTCAAGATACTGAAAAAAATCAGTTAGTGCCACAGCTTTAGAAAACGCTTCCATTGTCGGCGACAACTTTATACCCCCTGATTTGGATGCCACCGCAAGGTGTGATTTGATCAATTCAGCTACTAGCAAACTTAGCCAATCGCAAAGCAGTCGAGCCTTCTCAGCATCTCGGCCATCGCTGAGAATCTGTCCAGCAACAGAAACGGGGTTGCCCTTCGCTGCTATTAGCAACTCCAATCCGGCGGTTAACAGGCGAAATTCATCGACCGTACCGCGACTCAGCAATTCAGCTGCTTTAAGCGGGCCATTGCCGACCAAGGCCAATGCTAGCTCTGCGTCATTGGGAGGGACACCTTGCTGTGAAAGCCACTCCAAGGCTTTAACGGTAGACGGAGGACTAAAGGCAATCGCCTGACAACGACTACGAACAGTGATTGGCAGGCGCGCTGCTTGGTCGCTTACTAGAATAAAAACCGTACCGAGTGGTGGCTCTTCAAGGCACTTTAACAAGGCGTTTGCGGCCGAACTGGTCATGGCTTCGGCAGGTTCAATCAATATCACTCGCGAGCCACCGTAACGCGAGGTGAGCATCGCTTTTGATGTGAGCTCTCGCACTTGATCCACTGAAATAAGCTGCTTCCCCTCTAATGGCGACAGCTGACGAAAGTCTGCATGCGAACCGGCTTCTAGCTGGCGCAATCGGTTTTCGCGCTTCGCTGGATCAATATTCTCGGCGTCTACCAATAAATGACGCACTAGCTGGCGGGCAAACATCCGCTTCCCGAGACCGCCACTGCCGACTAGCAGCATCGCCTGCGGGAGCCGACCTGCAGAAGCAGCGTTGTCAAACCAACGCCAAGCAGGCTTGTGCCACTCTAGACGTTCAACCGGCTGGGTTTCCAACTCAGGCATTGCTATTCTCATTTAGGAAACGCAGAACAGCCGACTCTACTGTGCGGGTAACGGTGTGCAAATCTTGAGCCGCGTCAATCACGCAGTAGCGATGCGGTGCAGCAGCGGCTCGATCCAAGTAGATTTCTCTGGCTCGTTCAAAGAACGGCAGCGCTTCGCTTTCCATTCGGTCCGGTGCACTTCTGGCTAAGGCACGTTGCAAGGCTATATCAGCCGGAGCGTCCAACAGAAGCGTGAAGTTAGGTCTAAAATCGCCCTGAACCCATTGTTCTAGCTGCGCTATTCGCTCTAGACTTGAGCCTCGGCCACCACCCTGGTATGCAAATGTCGCGTCGGTGAAGCGATCACTAAGCACCCAGTTTCCAGCATCTAATTCAGGAAATATTTTGCTATTTAGGTGTTCGGATCGAGCCGCAAACATCAGTAACGTTTCGCAATCTGCGGGGACGTTTTCGTCACGAGGGCGCAGAAATAGCTCACGAATTTCTTCGGCCAATGGTGTGCCACCCGGCTCTCGGGTACGCACAACTGTTTTACTGTTGGCGGTTAACAAAGCCTCAATGGTATCGAGTTGAGTGGTTTTACCCACACCCTCTATCCCTTCAACGGTAATAAATTGGCCGCGCATAGCTGTCTCTTAACGATTCAAATAACGGCGCACTGCCGCTTGGTGTTGTTTCAAGGTGTCTGAAAAGGTGTGACCGCCCTTCCCATCTGCAACGAAGTATAAAGTGCTTCCCTCTGCTGGGTGCACGGCGGCCTCAATCGATGCTTTCCCTGGCAACGCAATGGGGGTCGGCGGCAGGCCATTTATCACATAGGTATTGTAGGGGGTTGCTTCACGCAAATGGACACGTTTAATGTCACCTTTATAGCGATCGCCCAAGCCGTAGATAATCGTTGGATCGGTTTGCAAACGCATCCGCTTACGCAAGCGCCGAACAAATACTCCAGCCACTTCGCGGCGTTCGCTTGCGACACCCGTCTCCTTCTCGATAATTGAGGCCATAATCAGCGCCTCGTAAGGATTCGTATAGGGAAGATCATCGTCACGCCCTTGCCAAGCGTCATCTAGCGCTTCTTTGAGCAGGCGCATTGATTGGCGATAAAGAACTAAATCACTGGTATTGCGCGAGAAACGGTAGGTGTTGGGCATAAAACGCCCCTCGGGATGCTGACCTGGCATCCCCAACTCCGTCATCAGTCTCTCGTCTGTCCAGTCGGTAGTTTCATGCTTAAGCAAGTTGTTCTGATTAAACACTTGGCGCATCTGAGCGAAGCTGAAGCCTTCAGGGACCGTCACGCTGTAGGTAAGCACCTCGCCGGACACCCATTGCTGAAGGACACCTTCGGCGGTCAAGCCCTGAGTAAGGCGGTATTCGCCGGCTTTTATCCGTGATGACAGGCCGCGGCGGCGAGCATCTAACACCCACAACCATGCGTGTTGAATTAGCCCTGCCGATTCCAACCGCTCTGCCATTCGGGTGAATGAAGTGCCATTGGCAATGGTGATATCTATTCCTGCACTGGGAATATCAAGCAACTCATTTTGATGGTGCTGGTATTGGCCAAAGGCCCACCCAGCGGCTAACCCAGCAAGCAAAACTGCGCCAATCAATACAGCGGCAAAGCCCCTAGCAAGCGCTTTTACCATGGGACTATGCCGACCAATTTATTGCCCATATTTGAGGTTTTATAGTGGATTATTTCACCGCCGACGCGGAGTTCTTTGACACGCTTAATGCCCAACGCGTTGCTAAGTAGTAGCTCGTCAGCTGACTTAAGCGAGTCGATTGAAAGTTGTTTTTCTATCACTGAAAAGCGCTCCATTGCGCGGGCTTTCATCACGCCCTGTACGCCACAACTCGATAAACCGGGCGTGCATAGCCTATCGCCTTGGACTACGAATAAGTTACTGGCAATAGCTTCAATTACATTGTCTTCAGCGTCCAACAACAGCAAATCATCGAGCCCTTGCCGCGCTGAAAGTTCTTGTCGTGCTAAGACTTGTTCTATGCGGTTACTATGCTTAAGCCCGGATAAATTGGGGTTGGGCGACAGCCTAGTGTCAGCAATCCCAAGCCGCAGGTCTAGCGGATTGGATTCTGGCACCGCAAAGGCTTGAACAATTCTAGTCGCCTGGCGGCCTTCCGCCAAGGCATAGCCGCGCCCCGCCTCGCCGGCAGTTAGCGTGAGTCGAACTACGGCGTCTGTTAGCGATTGACTAGCGACCAAAGAGGCAAGATCCGACATCGCGAGATCAATTGAGCCTTCTGGAATACATAGCGACGCGAGTGCTTTTGATAACCGCGAAATATGGCCAGCCAATAAAGGAACTTCGCCATCTGCAACCCTCATAGTTTCAAACAAGGCTAGTCCGTAGGCCAGTCCTGAATCGCTAATCGCGATGCGTGGCTGGTCTTGCCAGACGCCATTGACCAAAGCTCCTAGCCTAAGCGCGCCACTAGGCATGACCAAAAGCCTTTAATACGCCGCGCGCCTTGGCTCGGGTTTCGTCAAGTTCACGCTCAGGGTCCGACTCGGCGACAATCCCACCACCAGCACGAAAACCAAGCTGATTGCCTTGCTTAACTAAGGTACGAATTAGGATATTCAAGTCCATACTGCCATCGTGATTCAAATAGCCAAGCGATCCGGTGTAAGCGCCGCGTGCTCCAGGCTCTAGTTGGTGGATAATTTCCATGCAGCGTACTTTAGGGCAACCGGTAATGGTTCCCCCGGGGAATACCGCCCTAATAACGTCGGTCGGCCTAACGTTGTGACGCAAAGTGCCCGATACGCCGGAGACAATATGGTGAACCCAAGCATAGGACTCGACCGTCATCAGGTCGTCGACAGTGACTGTTCCAGGCTCGCAAATACGGCCCAAATCATTTCGCTCCAGGTCGATCAGCATTATGTGTTCAGCGCGTTCCTTAGGGTGAGCAAGCAGGCGGGTTGCCAAGGCATTGTCATCTGCCGCGATAGCCGCACGCGGGTGAGTTCCAGCAATCGGCCGCGTTACAACGTGTTGGCCACGGCTTTCTACCAAACGCTCTGGCGAAGACGAAATAATCGTCGCATCACCAACAACCGCTAACGCCGCAAACGGTGCAGGATTGTGTTCGGCCAACGCGCTAAATATATCCGCGGCCGAGGCGTCACACTCTAGCTCCCAACCGCGAGACAAGTTGGCTTGAAATATGTCGCCATCGACAATGTATTGCTTCACTTCGTCGATCGCAGCTAGGTAGATACCACCAGGTTCTTCAACCACGCTCTCGCTGCCAACAGAGATTGAGCTTGGCGGAGCCGCAGCCTCAAGATCGTTCAGCATCGCCATATAGCGATCTTCCCCTCCACCATCTAGGTTATCGTCAACCCACCACGCCGATTTCTCTTGATGGTCAATAATCACTGCACTTGGAATTCGCACTGCTTGTGCGATGGCTATTTTAGAGGGATGAACCGCAACGCGAGGCTCCACCTCGGCGACAAGTTCATAACCCAGATATAGAAACCAGCCTCCGCTAAACGGCAAGTCCTTAACCGGAGTTATCTGGGCTTCCGGAACTCTGCTGGCAACCGCTGTCCAGCTTGATTCCAGCTGCTCAAGAAAACCACCCTCACAGGGAGCACCATCAACACTAAGCTGATTGCTGGCAGATAGTGAAATGGTCGACTGCGGAAAACACAGGCCCAGGCTGTAGCGACTGTTCTGTCGAGCCGCATCATTCAGTTTATGGGAGTGCTTCCGCTGGGTGGCGCTGTCCAATAATGCGGGATAGCGAAGCGGATTAATCCGGTGCAGGCCTAATAGATCGACACTACCGCTAGTCGGCAGCTTGCGGACAACGGTCAATGGCTAGATTTTGCTAAAAATCAGGCTGCCGTTAGTACCACCAAACCCAAAGGAGTTGGATAAGGCGTGCTGAATTTCTACTTCACGAGCGCCATCGGAAACGTAATCCAAGTTGCATGCTGGATCTGGGTTTTCCAAATTAATGGTTGGCGGAAGGACATTGTCTCGCAAGGCCAATATCGAGAAAATCGCCTCAACTCCACCGGCAGCACCCAGAAGATGGCCGGTTACAGATTTAGTAGAACTCATTGGCGGCGGCGTATTGGCGCCATACATCGCTTTCACCGCATCGGTCTCAGCAATATCGCCGACTGGAGTTGAGGTGCCGTGGGCATTGATATATCCAATCTCGGTCACGTTCAATCCGGCGTCTTTAACCGCAGCTTGCATACAACGACGAGCGCCCTCACCGCCAGCTGGCGGTGAGGTTACGTGGTAAGCGTCACTCGACATGCCAAAACCGGCTACTTCGGCATAGATAGTTGCTCCACGCGCCTTAGCAGACTCATATTCTTCAAGAACCACAATTCCGGCGCCCTCACCCATTACGAAGCCATCACGCTCTGCGTCCCAAGGACGGCTAGCGCCAGCAGGATCGTCATTACGAGTCGACATAGCCTTGGCAGAGCAAAAGCCACCGACTGCTAAGGGGCTTACGGTGGCCTCACAGCCGCCAGCAATCATCGCATCCGCATCGCCATACGCTATTGTGCGAGCAGCAAAGCCGATGTTGTGAGCGCCCGTGGTACAAGCGGTAACTATCGAGACGTTTGGCCCCTTTGCTCCAGTCATAATCGACAGCTGACCTGCAGCCATATTGACAATCGTACTAGGAATAAAGAAAGGCGAAATACGGCGAGGGCCGCGTTCTAGATAGGTTTTGGTGCTGGCTTCAATAAGCGGTAGGCCGCCGATGCCGGAGCCAACGGCTACGCCAATACGGTCGGCATTTTCGTCAGTAACTTCTAGGCCAGAGTCTTCTAGCGCTTGAATTCCCGCGGCAACGCCATAGTGAACAAATACGTCAAACTTTTTAGCGTCTTTCTTAGACAGCCAAGGATCAACAGAAAAGTCTTTTACTTCCGCCGCTAACCGAGTGGCAAAGCCACTGGCATCGAAACGAGTAATAGGACCGACACCGCTGCGACCGTTGAGAACGTTATCCCATGCAGTATCAATGTTATTGCCTACTGGGGAAATGATACCCAGACCAGTCACCACTACGCGACGTTTGGACATGCTGAACCTACTAGTAGATGCACTAGAACTTACAGTATCTGAACTTTAGGCCATTGGCTAAAGCCGTCTGCAAGGAGATTTACGTACTTTACCGTGCTACTTAGCTGAAAAAAGCGGTGGTAAAAACAACAAAGCCCCCGCATAACGGGGGCTTTGAGAAGGCAATAAGCTTAGCCTTGTTGTTCTTTGATGTAGTCAATCGCTTGCTGAACGCCAGTGATTGTTTCTGCTACTTCGTCAGGAATTTCGCAATCAAATTCTTCTTCTAGCGCCATTACTAGCTCAACTGTGTCAAGCGAGTCGGCACCCAAATCTTCTACAAACGACGCGTCGCCAGCTACTTGGGCTTCGTCAACTTCTAGTTGCTCAATAACAATCTTACGTACGCGATCTTCGATGCTGCTCATGGGGTATTACCTTGTTAACTTTGGTTGAGTACCAAAAACGTTACGAGACATGCGCGTCAATAAAACGCAGTTTGTCCCAACTCGGGGGACAGTCTGTCAGGAGCGCGGGCCGCTGTCTATAGAATTTTATGCTACTTCCTTAGCCGAATGCGCCAAGAGCCTTAACTCATATACATCCCACCGTTAACATTGATTGTTTCACCGGTGATGTATGCACCCATATCAGAGGCTAAAAACAGCACTGCAGCAGCAATATCGCTGGGTTCGCCAACCCGACCAAGCGGTACACGCGCCGCTAAGCCAGCGCGCTGTTCAGCGTCTAATGCGTCGGTCATATCAGATGCGATGAAGCCAGGCGTAACGCAATTTACTGTGATTCCACGCGACGCTACTTCTAGCGCCAAAGACTTGCTAAAGCCAAACAAACCAGCTTTTGAGGCGCAGTAATTTGTCTGCCCCGGGTTACCCATCGAGGCCACTACAGAGCCGATATTAATCACCCGCCCCTGTTTGGCCTTCATCATTCCACGCAAGCAGGCCTTAGTGATACGGAAGGTGCCGCTCAAATTGGCGTCCATTGTCGCTGCCCAGTCGTCTTCCGACATGCGCATCATTAGCCCGTCTTTGGTAATGCCAGCATTGTTGACAACAATAGTTGGCGCGCCCACTTCGGCTGACAACGCCTTGATCGCCGCGACAACACCCTCGGGGTCTGTAACATTGAGGACGATGCCACGACTATCGGCTTGAATTGCCGACATTGCTTCGCTAATCAAATCAGCGCCGGCTTGGCTGGTGGCTGTCCCGACTACGGTCGCGCCCGCTTCGGCTAGCGTTGTGGCAATGGTGCGCCCGATCCCACGGCTTGCGCCGGTTACTAAGGCAATTTTTCCGTCTAGGGAGATATTCATAGGTAATCCTTGAATTGTCTTATCAGTTACGCAATAGCGCTGGCTAAACTGGCCGCTGAGTTTATCGACTCAGTTTTGAGCTCAGCACCCGCGGTTTTTGCGATCCGTTTGTTTAATCCGCTCAATACATTGCCGGGGCCTAGCTCGATACAACGAGTAGCACCCATTCCAATCATGGTGTTCATGCAAGCAACCCAGCGCACGGAGTCAGAAAGCTGCGCTTTCAACTTACTTCTGATCTCATCCACGCTAGTCGAAGCAGCCGCATCGACATTCTGAATCACTGGAATGCTAGGTAGCGAAATTTTCACCGCTGCCAAGGCGTCGGCAAACTGTTCCGCCACTGGCTGCATCAAAGCACAGTGCGATGGGACTGATACTGCCAATGGTTTTACCATTCGGGCGCCATATTCCTTGCCGCGTTCTACCACTTGAGCAACGGCCGCTGCGCTGCCGGCAACCACTACCTGCCCTGGCGCGTTAAAGTTTGCTGCAGACACGCTTTCGCCGTTCATGTTCTGGGTTATTTCGTCGCACATCGCAATTACCAGATTGTCTTCCATACCGATAACCGCAGCCATACCGCCGACACCTGCTGGCACCGCTAGTTGCATAAGCTCACCGCGAAGCTTTACTAAGCGAACCGCGTCTGCAAACTCGATTGCACCGGCTGCGACCAGGGCGCTGTATTCACCAAGGCTGTGACCGGCCAAGGCAATCGGCATCTCACCGCCTTGGTCAAGCCAAGCACGCCATAGCGCCACACTGGCGGCTAGCAAAGCGGGCTGAGTATTTTCAGTTTTGTTGAGTTCAGCCTCTGGGCCGTCTTGTGAGATGGCCCACAGGTCAATGCCAATTGCGTCCCGCGCTTGATCAAATGTTGCTTTTACAACTGCGTTGTCAGCAAGGTCTGCCAGCATTCCAAGTGACTGAGATCCTTGGCCAGGAAAAACGGTAATAAGACTCAAAGCAATTTCTCTTTATTAAATTTGTAACCTGCTATGACAACTGCCAGTAGCGCAAAAATTAAGCCGTATAGGGCTCCAAGGCGATGCGCGAGGGTAATTACGCTACCACCGATCATGTCTTCACTAGGTAAGCTACTGGGATAGTAGTGTTCAATTCCGAGCTTTAGCAATAGGCCAATTACTCCGATAAAAACAAACCCCTTTTCCCTTTTCCATAGCAGAACACAGCACCAAGCAAACCAACCGTGAAGAGCGCCCGAAAGCCCGACATACCAACTCAGATTGTAGTCAACCACGTAGAACGTCGCACATATGCTTGTCGGCATTACTATCGCCAGAACCCACCAATGCCAACGTTCCCAGACGTCGCGAAATATTCGCATCAGCATGAGTGCCGCTGCTACATTCATTAAGGCATGGTTTGCGCCCAAATGGACATAGTGGGCGGTCAGCCAGCGGTAACCCGGCTGATTGTCGGTATATCGAAGCGTCTCGGCAATCCCAAACCCCAACATTTCAAGCTGTGCGAGTATCAAAATGACAGCTATAACTGCCATTGCTGGCCAAACTTTGGCCATTGGCCCAAAGAAATCTCGAAAAGTGAACGTAACAGCGGTGGTTTTGTCTTCCATATGCCCTTAAAGTATCAACACTTTCTGACGGTTGCGGCAAATTGCCGCAGCAAACTTATCATTATAAAGGCATTGGTTCATACAGATGGTCAATCAGCAAAGCAGACAAAACGGGTTTACCCTGATCGAGATTATGGTGGTTATCGTGATCATCGGAATCATGGCGGCCCTCGTAGTGCCTAACTTAATGGGCCAACCGCATGATGCACGGGTAGCAAAAGTTAAACATGACCTGCAGCAGTTAGAGTCCGCTTTGGAGATGTACAAGCTCGACAACGTGCACTATCCAAGTACCGATCAAGGACTAGAGTCGTTGGTGAGCAAACCTTCTGGGGACCCTGAAGCACGACGCTGGCGCCAAGGTGGCTACATAAAGCGCCTGCCAAAAGATCCGTGGGGCAATGACTATCAATTGCTAGCACCCGGCGAGCACGGTGACTTGGATATCTATTCAGTAGGCGCCGATAACGCCATAGGTGGCGATGCGGAAAATGCTGATATTGGTAACTGGATTGCTTCTAGCGAAGCAGGCCAGTAGTCCTATTCAACTAGCCGCGACACCACAATGAACACTCGGCATCAGCAGAGCGGATTTACCCTTATTGAGCTGATTGTGGTGATTGTGATTATCGGCGTGATGGTCGGCATGTCTACCCTCGCTCTCAGCGGACGGGACCAAGCCGACGGAATACGTCGCGACGCCGATCGCCTTCGAGCGGTAATTAGCCTTTTACAAGACGAAGCAATTATCCAAAGCCGCGAGTACGGCCTGCAAACATTCGATCGTGGCTACCGCTTCTTCATCATGGACGACCAGCAGCGCTGGATTCCAATGACCGAAGACAAAACCTTCAGGCCGTATACTTTTAGCGACGGCGTGACTGCCACTCTGGTTGTTGATGGCGTTATCACGCCTATTTCTCGTCTAGACGAGCGCGGCTTTCCTGAGGTTAAAACCCCCGCCGCAGGCGAAACAGCCGACGCCGACAGTGCGCCGTCGATCTATGTACTCTCAAGTGGCGAAATGTCGCAATTTGAGATTCAATTGGTCAGCACATTCAGCGCTACGTACTACAAGTTGACCGGTAATTTACTGGGCCAGCTAGCGCTAGAATTCAACCAAAAAGACAGATGAGAACTCGGCCGTCTTCTAATAGACCAACCCAGCGCGGCTTCACATTATTAGAGGTCTTGATTGCCTTAGTGGTTGTCTCCATCGCGCTAGGAGCGATTGTAACCACAGTCGGAAACTACGCATCTCATGCTGGAGCCATAAAGCAGAAGACACTCGCGCATTGGGTGGCTATGAACCAACTCACAGCGCTTCAAGTTTCACGCGCCTACCCTGCCACCGGCAAGGACACCAAGGGCAACGTAGAGATGGCATTTCAGAAGTGGTATTGGGTTTACAGTGTCGCGGAAACACCAGACCCGAACATCCGGCGAATTGAAATACTGGTCAAAGCTGACCCGAAAGATGAAGGGGTGCTGACGGGGTTAGTCGGCTACGTCTCCAATCGCGACCCAAGCGGTGGAGCGCCCAGCGCAGCTCCCTCCGGCAACCTACCGGGCAGCCCGCCGTGATCAAGCCTCAGACGACTCAACGCGGCTTCACCTTGGTCGAGCTAATCATCGCGGTGGTAGTTTTCTCGGTGCTCGCATCCATTATGTACCCGGCGCTGCATGGGATTCTTTCGAAGCGCGAAATTCTCCAAGTAGAAATGGAACGCACCGCCTCGCTGCAAAAAGCGATGTTGATTTTGCAGACCGATTTTGAGCAGCTGCGACCACGCCGGATTCGCGACCAGTTTGGCGATTCGCAAGCCCCGTTTTACACCCCTAAAGATGGCGACGGCTTGCTTATTGAGTTTACTCGCGGCGGCCGAAGCAATCCGCTTAAACAAGCACGCGCGACTCTAGTTCGGGTTGGCTACGGGGTAAAGGACGACAAGCTGGTTCGCTATCAATGGCAGGTTCTTGACCGCGCTCAAGACAGTCTTCCGATCGAAATACCACTGATGGAAGAGGTCACTAGCGCGACCTTCAAATTCCTCGGTGACGGCGCTGCTTGGAGTAACACTTGGCCACCAGCCACTAACGGCTCGGCAACCAACCTGCCTGGCAACCCTAATGGTGCACCCGCTGTTCTACCGCGCGCCGTAGAAGTCGTCATAGAAACCAAAGACTGGGGCAGCCTTCGTCGTGTCTTTCACGGAGTTTACTAATGAAGGCCAACGCTCGTAATTCACAGCGGGGAGTCGCACTGGTTACCGCGGTGTTGATCGTCGCAGTGTGTGCAACTGCCGCCGCAAGCATCTTGAGCCGGCTAGAGCTGGATATTAGACGCACTGCCAACGTGGTGAACTCAGACCAAGCGCTGCGATACGGCGTTGCAGCAGAAGATTTCATTGCTGCGCTGTTAAAACTGGAGGCCGAAAATACCGAGTTTGACCATCCCGGAGAGGAATGGGAAAAACCGATAACCTTGCCTATTGAGGACGGCTTCTTACAAGGCCAGCTGTTCGATCAAAGCGGCTGCTTTAACGTCAATAATCTCGATGGCCAAAATGCAACAGA
>JBLHFB010000035.1:0-12158 GCA_047614865.1 Gammaproteobacteria bacterium
GCAAGCCATGACCGCGTACAGAGGTTGAAACTTCTGACACTGGCTGAATAATTCACTGACTCGAGTGTTAGCGGTCAGAACCGTTACTGCAAATTTCTCTGGGTGTCTTGCCGCTACATCTAAGGTACTAACTCCAATACTTCCAGTCGCACCAAGAACCGCAAGTTGACGCACTAAAGCAGTTCCAGATAGTACAGGCCGCATACGTACACAGGAGCCGCTGCCATTAAGCTATCTAGGCGATCTAAGATGCCGCCGTGGCCTGGGAATATATTGCCAGAGTCCTTCATCGCAACATGGCGCTTAAACATGCTCTGGGTTAAATCGCCCATCACCGAAAACAACGAAGCGATTAATGCCAACACAGTGAATTTGATTTGCATTGCATCGCTTAAAGCGAAGTGAGTGGCGGCAAACCAAGCAAAGATTCCAACAGACAAAACGCCGCCTATTAGGCCAGCCCAGCTTTTACCTGGCGATACCTTGGGAACCATCTTGATTTTACCAAGTGTGCGGCCGGCGAAATACGCACCAACATCAGCAACCCAAACAAGTAGAAATACATAGAGCAAATGTTCTGGGTTAAAGCGCTGCAGGAGCAAAAGCGCCAACGCCGCTGGTATCAAGATAAAAAAACCAAGAACGAGCTTCTGCAGAGTCTGTGGGTCGTTCGGTTGACCACTAGCAGCATCAATTTTCGAAAACCCTAGTGGAAAACGAACGATCCAAAATAAGGAAGTAGCCCAGAAAAGCGTGGCGAACATGACTACAGGCGACAAGCTGATGCTTTTTTCGGTCATTAAGCAGTCAATCAGCACAATCAATCCGGCAATTAGTCCTGCATAAACAAATTTCAGCTTTGTTTGCAATACTGACAAGCTTGCCCATTCGTGTGCGCCCATCCCCCAGACTAGAGCGATCAGTGCCAAAATCCAGTAGAAGTCTGCCCAAAGTATCGCCGCTGCCACCAATGGGGCTAGGATAAGCGCTGTAAGCATTCGTGTTATTAGCATTGTCGTCTCTAATTGTTTTTTGGGTTGCGATGTCGCAATTAAACTTAAGTGTACCGCGCATATTGCACTGGGCGTTTGGCCGAACATCAGTTTTGCTGCTGTTCGCCGGTCTTGCCAAACCGGCGCTGCCGAGTTGCATACCAATCTAAGGCGTTTTGAAGATCCTGCCGATCAAAGTCTGGCCAGAGCACATCGCAAAAGTACAGCTCGCTATAGGCGAGATTCCACATTAAGAAATTGCTTATTCGGCGCTCACCACCGGTGCGGACAAACAGGTCAACGTCGGGGCAATGAGCAGTGTACAGGCGCTTGGCAATCGCACATTCATCAATATCTTGTGGTTCGAGCGTGCCGGCTTTTACGTCAGCAGCAAGCGTTTTCACCGCTTGGGTTATGTCATCTCTGCCGCCGTAGCTAACGGCGATATTGAGCAACATGGATTTATTGTTAAGGGTCTTAGCCTCTGCATCACGCATCGCTTTCTGCAGGCGCGGCGTGAAATCATCGAGCTTTCCGACGAAGCAAACTCTAATGTCGTTGTCGTGAAGCTTGGCCACTTCGCGCCCCAACACCACTAGGAACAATTCCATTAGCACGCTGACTTCTTCTTTTGGTCGCTGCCAATTTTCGGTACTAAAAGCAAACAAAGTCAAAAACTTAACACCAGAACGCGCAGCATTCTCTACGACGTTTCTAGTGGTTTCAACCGCAGCTTTGTGGCCCACGGTTCTGCGCTTGCCTTGCTTTTGCGCCCAGCGACCGTTGCCATCCATAATGATCGCAAGGTGTTGAGGCACAATTTCTATATCGCTATTCATTGATAGTGTCCGGCAAACACGGGCGTCTTAGATAGACATCAACTCTTGTTCTTTAGTGCCAACGACTCTATCGACCTCTGCAACAAATTTATCGGTCAACTTTTGCACATCATCACTGGCTTTGCGGCTTTCATCTTGAGAAATTTCTTTGTCTTTCTCTAGGTCTTTAAAATCACTCAAAGCATCACGGCGAATGTTACGAATTGCGACTTTTCCGCCTTCAGCTTCACCACGTACTACCTTTACCAAGTCGCGGCGACGTTCTTCGGTCAGAGGCGGCATCGGAATACGAATAACCGTGCCAGCGGTTGACGGGTTCAGGCCTAGATCTGAAGTTAGGATTGCTTTCTCTACCTTGGCAACCATGTCTTTTTCCCAAGGAGCTACCGACAAGGTTCTTGAATCTTCGATGGTGATATTAGCAACCTGAGAGATCGCGACCGGTGATCCGTAGTATTCAACCATCACGTGATCGATAAGGCCTGGGTGAGCGCGGCCAGTTCTAATTTTGGCCAGTTCAGTTTGCAGCGCTATTACGCTCTTACCCATACGGTCTTCAGCGTCTTTCTTAATATCATTAATCATGAGTTTTCCTTAAATTTATTAGTTAGGCTTATCAGTACTAGCTGCGAGACTCAGTACCAATTACCGTTGACGCGGAGGTGTCTCCATCAACAACAATGCTCCGCAACGTGCCCTGCTGATTCATATCAAACACGCATAACGGCATGTTGTGATCGCGGCAAAGCACAACCGCTGTTTGATCCATGACCATTAGGCGGCGGTCCAAAACTTCGTCATAGCTTAAGTAGTCGTAGCGTGTGGCGTTCGGATCCTTCTTCGGATCAGCGCTATATACGCCATCTACCTTAGTCGCCTTCAGCATGATGTCAGCACCCACCTCAACCGCACGCAAGCTAGCGGCGCTGTCGGTGGTAAAGAACGGGTTGCCCGTACCGGCAGCAAACACAACTACCCGACCTTTTTCTAGGTGGCGAACGGCGCGACGGCGAATATAGTCTTCACAGACATCGTTAATCCTAAGCGCCGACATGACACGTGCTTTTAAGCGGTTTTTTTCCAGAGCGTCTTGCATGGCTAGCGCGTTGATTACGGTCGCCAACATACCCATATGGTCGCCGGTTACCCGGTCGATACCGCTCTCAGCAAGCCCAGCTCCGCGAAAAATATTTCCGCCGCCGAGTACCAATGCCACTTCAACACCAGCTCGAGCAATGTCGCCAATTTCTTCGGCTAAGCGATTAATGACTGTGGGGGAAACCCCGTAATCATCGTCGCCCATCAATGCCTCACCACTAAGTTTTAGAAGAATACGTTTGTAATGCGGCTGTTGAGCGTCACTCATGCGGTAAGTCCTGAAATTGATTGGCGAAATTATACGGATTGCAGATACAAAAACGCCAGCAAATTGCTGGCGTTTTCACAGAACGATAAAAGCTACGAATTAACCAGCTACTTGAGCGGCTACTTCTGCAGCGAAATCCAATTCTTCTTTCTCAATACCTTCGCCTACTTCAAAGCGTACATAGGTATCGATTTGAGCGCCTTTTTGCT
The DNA here is from genome assembly GCA_047614865.1 of Gammaproteobacteria bacterium. GTDB lineage: Bacteria > Pseudomonadota > Gammaproteobacteria > JAPPPA01 > JAPPPA01 > JBLHFB01. Next base: position 3,407 of record JBLHFB010000035.1, read on the forward strand.
TAAGTAGCTTTTCTACAGTCACGTCGCTATCCATAACGAATGGCTGGCCGTAAAAAGTAATTTCTGCAAGGTGCTTACGTAGACGGCCTTGAACCATTTTCTCAATGATATCCGCCGGCTTACCGCTATCTGCAGCTTGCTCAATCAAAATTTCTTTTTCCTTGGCTAGTACGTCACCGGGAACAGCGTCGGCATTAAGGAATTGCGGGTTGCTTGCAGCAACGTGCATTGCAAGTTGACGGCCCAGCTCTTCGTCGCCACCAGTCATTGAAACTACTGAAGCGATACGTGCGCCATGTGTGTAACTAGCCACTATGTCGCCCTCTAAGATTTCAAAGCGACGAACGCTTAGGTTCTCACCCAACTTAGAGATTAGTGCGCGGCGAGTAGTATCAACTGATTCGCCGGAAGCGAGCGGGAGTTCGTTCAACGCAGCAACATCGGCCGGACGCTGAGAAGCTACAAGATTTGCAATTTCGCTAACAAAGCTTTTGAAGGCTTCGCCCTTAGCAACGAAATCGGTTTCTGAGTTAACTTCTACAATAGCGGTTACGCCGTTTGCAGAGGCAATAGCTACGAGACCATCAGCGGCAATACGGCCAGCTTTTTTGTCTGCTTTAGCCATGCCTGACTTACGCATTTCTTCGATAGCAACTTCAATGTCGCCATTAGTTTCGACAAGTGCTTTTTTGCACTCCATCATGCCAGCGCCGGTGCGCTCGCGAAGTTCTTTAACCAGTGCAGCTGTAACAGCCATGAGCTAGTCCTCTTTAAAATTGTATGGGTGCGGGTAAATCCTGCGTGAAGACTACGCTGTCGTTATGACAGCGTAGTTTCAATACGATTTACTCAGCTGCGGCTTCGGGTGCTTTCTCAGCAGCAGGTTCCGCGTCAGCTGCTTTAGCTGGCTTGGCGACTTTTGCTTTAGCTGGCTTAGCAGCAGCTTCTTTGGCTGGCTTGGCTGGCTTGGCTGTAGCTTCTTTAGCTGGCTTAGCTGGCTTAGCAGCAGCTTCTTTAGCTGGCTTAGCTGGCTTAGCTGGCTTAGCAGCAGCTTCTTTGGCTGGCTTGGCTGCAGCTTCTTCAGCTGGAGCCGCAGTTTCTTCTTTGGCTGGCTTGGCAGCCGCTTCTTTAGCTGGCTTAGCGGCAGCTTTAGGAGCTGGAGCTGGAGCAGCAACGGCACGGCTAGCTTTGCCTTCGAGTACCGCATCAGCGATACCAGCAGCATATAAGCGAATAGCGCGGATCGCGTCATCGTTACCAGGGATAACGAAGTCAACGCCGTCAGCTTTGTTATTGGTATCAACAATGCCGATTACTGGGATGCTTAGCTTAGTGGATTCCGCAATAGCAATCTTCTCGTAACCAACGTCAATTACAAAAACGATATCAGGTAGCGAACCCATGTCTTTGATGCCGCCCAAGCTCTTGTTAAGCTTTTCCATTTCGCGGGCACGCATAAGCGCTTCTTTCTTGGTCAGCTTCTCGAAAGTTCCGTCGGTAGACTGGATTTCAAGATCTTTTAGACGCTTAACTGAAGCACGGATCGTGCGATAGTTGGTCAACATGCCACCCAACCAACGATGGTTTACGTAAGGCATGCCACAACGAGTTGCTTCTTCTTTTACTGCGTCAGACGCTGCACGCTTAGTACCAACAAATAGTACGCGGCCGCCGTTTGCTACTAGATCTTTAACGTGAGCAGAAGCATCATTAAATAGAGGCAGTGTTTGCTCTAGGTTGATGATGTGGATTTTGTTGCGCGCACCAAAAATGTACTGTGCGTTTTTAGGGTTCCAGTAGCGAGTCTGGTGACCGAAGTGTACGCCTGCTTCAAGCATTTGGCGCATAGTGACGTTTGCCATCTATAAATTCCTTATTTTTCAAGGGTTAGAAGCTCCCGCTGTTCCCAACTTGCCATCTCCCTAAAGTCATTAGGAAGACACCCTGGCGAGCTGTGACGAACCGCGTTCGAATTATTGCGCTGCTGAAAAAACCAGCAGGCGCGGCGCTTTATACCACCAAGCGAAGATCAAAACAAATGAAATTGTTAGCCTAAATAGTCGATCTTGAGAGCTTACGGGCAAGCAAGGCAATTGAAGCAGTTTGGGCTGCCGCTGAAGGTCTTTAATCAAATCGTCTTTCCCGCTTTCCGTGGAGCCGCAAGATAGCGCTATAAACTGTTCATCATCGTCGCTGCCTGACTAGTCCGGCCCCAAAGCCAGTATTGGGATGTAAACTGTCGACCACAGGCCTTAGTCGTGCGAACCGAGACGCAGTATATGAGCAAAATATGGAGTAACCAAATAGCCGTTAGCGAAAAGTGGCGACCGCTGTTTAGTGCTTTTGTGGTGGTGTTTGCGGTAGTTTTTCCATTCGCCTTTCTTCCCGCAATGATTCATGCGGCGTCACTAGGTCCAGGCCTCGGTGATGTGTCGGGAGAACAAACCTGGAAAGCGCTATACAAGCTTCTTAATGAGCAACCCAATAAGGGTCCTTTATATTTGCTATTGGGTTTAGTAGCGTTTGGGGTGTTATTTAGAATTCGCTGTATCGCAGCAGGCTATTTTAAGTGGCGCGGCGAGAACGGCGAAGCCTTCCCGCTTAAATATATCGCGGTATTTATCCTAACCAGCGCTACCGCGATCGTCGCTATATACGCCGTACTTGCACTTGCCGGGCTAGCAAGCTGGCTGCTTGGCTTCGATTTTTCCTTGGGCTGGCAAGCGGTTGAACGGCTATCTACCGGCACTCATCACTGGGTGATGGACAATATACCGACACTCGTCTCGCTACCTGCATGGCTAGCAGTGCTTGTGGTCTTTATGATTCAAGGGTTTCTTCATTACTGGTTACACCGTTTTGGGCATACCTTCCGAGCTGGCTGGCTACTATTCCACCGCCCTCATCATATGTCGCCAGCATTAATCTATCCTGCGACTGCCGAGGTGTTCTTTGGTATACCGCTGTTCCTAATCGCAGTGGTGCCCTATAACTTGATATTTGCAGCAAGCAGCAAGCTGTTCTCTGCCGAACCCGTCTACATGGGGATTTTGATCATTAATCTGTTTGTCGTTATTTCTGAAATATACGGCCATAACACCGCCTTGTATCACGAGGGTCGCAAAAACCCGTTTATACGGCTACTCGGCTGGACGTTTCTCAACGGCCCTTACCACTACTTACATCACTCCTCTGAAACCGCGGACGCAGGCAAAGCTCAAGCTGTGAATATGATCAATATTGGAGGCGGACTCTTCGGGCTATGGGATAGAGCCTTTGGAACCTACGCGCCACTTAGAGAGAAGAAACCTGATGTAGGCCTAACCGGAAATCCAGAGCTATACCTCAACCCATTGCGACTGGCTTTCTCTGGGTTGGCCCAGATAGGGTATGAATTGCTAAAAAACCAGGGGCTTAAGCTAAAGCTCAAAATTATCTTGGGAAGCTCGGATTGGAACCCACCGATTACCAAGGATTACGCAATTCGCTAAGTCAGCCCTGCCTATTGGCCAGACACGTTAATTTTTATGCCACGAAACGCTGACTTAGGCTTACCGATGGTGCTGTTCTTATGGCAGTCACCACAGCTTGAGGTGAGCTGCTTTGCCGACTTCCGCCACTGAGCACGTAACAGCGCTATAGCGACAACACAAACAAAGATTGCCGCTATCCATTCTTGTGGATTCAGTGGCATTAGATAGCGTTCCCGATCGTTACCGCAACAAACGCGCCCAAGTAACCTAGGCCGGTCATATAAAACCAAGCGAATACTGGCCATTTCCACGAGCCAGTTTCACGCCGCATAGCGGCAACAGTGGCGCCACACTGGAGGCAAAAAGCATAGAAAACCATCAGTCCAATCGCCATCGGAATGCTGAACACAAGGCTACCATCTGGCCAAGTTGCCGATTTGATATTGCCGATCAAGGTTCCACTGGTCTCGTCAACCTCGTCGCCCACCGCATAGATCGTACCTAGCACCGCGATAACAACCTCACGTGCTGGAAACGATGCCAATACCGCAGCAGATACTTTCCAGTCCCAACCCAATGGCTTGAAAACTGGCTCAATCGCATGCCCTGCTGTGCCTAAAAAAGACTGGTCTAGATGCGCTGCTGCGTATCTATTCTCATACTCGTTGGCCTGCTCAACCGTCTCGGCCTGTGCCACTAGGGCGTCGTATTTCTCAGTAAGCTCTACGTTGCGGGGGAAATAGCTCAAGCCCCAAACAACCACGCTAACTGCAAAGATCACAGTACCCGCACGACGAACAAAAATCTGCCCGCGTTCCAATAGCTTAAGCAGTACCGACTTTAGATGTGGCACTCGATAAGGTGGCAGCTCAATCAAGAAACTAGGCGTTGGTCCGCGTAACGCGGTGCGCTTCAACAACCACGCGGTGAAAATTCCGCCAAACATACCCAGCAAGTACAAGCCGAGCATTACCAAGCCCTGCAAGTTGACCAGTCCGCCCAAATAGTTCTCAGAGGGTATGAATGCCGATATCAATAAGGTGTAAATAGGAAGGCGAGCCGAGCAGGTCATAAACGGCGCGGCAAGAATCGTCGCTATTCGATCACGGTCATTTGGAATAACCCGCGTTGCCATAATGCCTGGCACGGCGCAGGCAAAGCTCGACAGCATCGGGATGAAACTCTGGCCGCTCAAACCACACCAGCGCATGAGCCGGTCCATGATGAATGCTGCACGGGCCATATAGCCGGTGTCTTCCAGCAGGATAATGAATAGGAAGAGAATCAGTATCTGTGGGAGGAAAATAACCACGGAGCCAACCCCAGAGATTACTCCGTCGGTTAGCAAGCTATTCAATGCACCTGCCGGCAACACCTCACCAAGCGCACCGGCTGCAGCACCGGTAGTACCATCAACAAAGTCCATAATCGGACCAGCCCAAGCAAACACCGCTTGGAACACCACTCCCATGACAAAAATGAAGCCGAGTGTGCCAAGCAATGGGTGTGAAACAACACGGTCAATTCGGTCAGAGACGGTTGGCCCTTTGTCTTCGCTGCGTTGCACCTTGGCAAGAACCTCGGCGATCCAACGATAACGAGCTTGGGCTTCCCTAGCGGCAAGCGGCAACTGATCTGTTGCTAGCTGCTCGCGATGCGTAAGGATTTGTTGAAGCAATTCGTTTCCGCCCCGCTCCACAACTCGCGTTTCGGCATAACCGTCAACATCGATAAGAGCGCGCTCAATGTCTGCCGAGTCCAAGCCGTCATTATTAAGGGGGCTTGCAGCCAGCTTGGTTGCTACTTGGCGAGCCTCTGGCAACAACATCAGTGAACTAACCGGGCGATTTTGCAGGCTATCAGCGATCGCCGCTTTTAACTCAGCAAGCCCCTTGCCCTTTGAAAAACTGGCCGGAATTACTGGCACACCAAGTTCTAAAGACAAGGCGTTAGCGTCGATGGTTATGCCTTTGGCGTCTGCGACGTCTCCCATGTTTAGGGCGATTAGAGTCGGAAGTCCCATTTCTAAAACTTGGCTAGTTAGAAAGAGATTTCGACGGAGGTTGCTTGCGTCGACAACCGCAACAACTAAGTCGGGATCGCCGATGTCGGTCATATGGCCAGCCAACACGTCAACCGCAACCATTTCGTCACGTGAGTGCGCCGCTAAGGAATAAGCGCCGGGCACATCAACCAGGTTGATCTCTTGGCCGTTAAGGTCAAATTGTCCCGATTTTTTCTCGACGGTTACGCCAGCGTAGTTACCTACTTTTTGGCGTAATCCGGTTAATGCATTGAATAAGGTGCTTTTCCCAGTGTTGGGATTACCCATGACCACAACGGTCTTCATATGCAGTTCCTTGGCGGAGTTAAAGGCAGGTTACGAGGCTTGGCTTACGTTGATCAGGCGTGCATCTTCCAAGCGTAAGGAGATTCGATCGCCCATTACGTTAACCTCAATCGGATCACCGGCAGGCGCTCGACGAACCATATCGACAGTAACGCCGTCGACTATGCCCATCGACATCAGTCGCTGGCTGTGGTCGTTAAAAAGGGTGAAACCTAGAATAGTGGCCGATTGGCCAGGAGACAACTCAGATAACAGCATGGCAACTACAGCCAACTAGCAAGGGGCGACTTCGATACCGCGTGCTTCAGTGTGATGCATAGCCCAACGGCAACCTTCTACATTCACCAACATGGTACTGCCACTACGCTGAATTTCTAACTGGGCTCCAGGAACTATTCCACGAGACGCAAGGCGGTCATCGTTACAAAAGCCTTGAGAAAGGCCAATAACAAATGCGCGTGTTCCGGTGGTGAGATCAGCAAGGGTCATGTCAAAAACAGCTTGCCCAAATGGGCGTTGGTTGTCGTTAATGAGAATTATTACCGTTTAGGTTTGGAAATGCAAGCGCGAATTATTCTTATTTAGCTTTAGTGCCTGCAACGCCGCAACGTGATGCCGAAGATCACTCTATTTTCTGCGTGAAACACCCGCTGTTGAAGGTAATAGTCTTTGTCATAAGCTTGTCCACCCACTTACCGCTGTAACTCATATTGGCGGGGAAATCTTGTCACGTGTCACACCACCCCAGCAATTCGCTCTAGCATTACCCGGTTCTGTCTGCATGAAGCAACTGTAGCTGAAGACTCACATTACCTCTGAACTCATTCCGCTGAAGCTCATAAACCACATTAGCCACGTCACCCTCATCAACCGGATACGGCGCTCCAGCTACCGCTAAGGCGTTAAACCAAATTGCCCTGACACGCTTCCCTGACAAGCTCAAGCTTAATGACAAGTGGATAGGATCAACGCCAACCGCTTTGGCGGTGAGGACTTCTACAGCCCCTTGAAACGAGGGACGCGGCCAACCACGCCCAAACGGTTGCAGCGCCTCTAGTTCTTGCCATGTCTGAAGATTGACTAAGCTGCTGTCGAGTTCGCCGTCGGTCTCGATCTTGGGCTGCAATCGGGCTTCACCCAGTTGGGTATTCACCGCTGCGTTCAGCGCCTTGCTGAAGGCGGATAGCTGACTCTCTTCTAGAGTCAAACCAGCGGCGGCTTTATGGCCGCCAAAGCGAATTACCGGCACTTGCTCAGCTGCCTCAACCATCGCTTGGCGAATATCGATGCCATCGACACTTCTAGCTGAGCCACTTAGCTGGCCTTCAACAGACGACGGGCTTAGCACCACAGCAGGCTTACCGAACCAGTCCACTAGGCGACTGGCAACAATCCCCTGCACACCCGCGTAAAAGCTCGGGTGAAAAACAACGAGCACTTGTTGGCCGGCGTCTTGAACCGCTGCCAAACGGCGAGCGGAAATCACCATTTCGCGTTCCACTACTTTGCGATCTTGGTTGTCACTGTCTAGCAGCTTTAGCTCTTTGACGGCATCTGGATGCGACTCGGCCAGCAGGAAGCGCCGCGCGGCGTGGGGATCGGACATTCTGCTTCGGGCGTTAATCCTAGGGCCAATTTGGTAGCCCAGATCGTCTACTTCAATGCAGGGATTGTCGTGATCCAAAAGCTCAACCAGTGCTCTCCAGCAGGGCCTTTGCAAGCGGTTTATTTCTCGTAAACCGGCATTCACAACCGCTCGGTTCACAGGACTTTGCAGTGAGACTGCATCGGCAACTGTACCTAAGCTACAGAACTCTAGTAAACGGGTTAATTTCTCACTATCCGGCGCAAGCACATCCATTTCGATCAACTGCTGCCTCACTACACAGAGCAGTAAAAACGAAACCATCACCCCTGCGATCGCCTTATCGGGATAGTTACAATCACTTTGGGTGGGATTGACCACGGCCAACGCAGAAGTCGGAATGCCCTGCTCTGGAATTGCATGGTGATCAGTCACCACCACATCAATTCCGGCTTGCTGGAGAAGCGCAATCCGAGCTTCATCAGAAGACCCACAGTCAGCAGTTATAACGAGACTAGGCTTAGGCGAGTCCGCCAATATCTTATCGACCAGTCCCTGGCTAACGCCGTATCCATCTTTTAAGCGATGGCCGATGTAGCTTCTCAGCTGGGTCGGTTGACATCCAAACCAGTGCGTCAGGGCATTAACAATCACCGCGTGAGATGTAATCCCGTCCACGTCGTAGTCGGTCAGCACGCCAATCAGTTCGCCGTCGACAACTGCCTTGGCTATTCTGGCTGCCGCTGGCTGGGAATCCTTTAGGAGCGTGGGCGGCGGTAGATGCCTCAAGCTAGGATTAACGATCGCTTCTAGCTGGTCATTCGAATAGTCTTGGGAACTATCTAACCGCCCAGCGATCACCCTGCCAAGCCATGCCGGAACGCCCAATGAGGCAAGCTGTTCGAGCTGTTCAGAACTCCTAGGCCGTTTTACCACTAGCGGTTTCGGTTTATTTAAAGCAGGATCTAGCATAATGGAATCGGTCATGCCCGCATTATACGAGACTCGGTACGGCGAATTTGTCCGATCTGGATGAAGCAGTTTGATGCTATTCAGCGTAGCGCTATAACAAGTAAACCCTATTTGAGAAGTAAAACTATATGTTGGTAAAACTCCGTCAGCTCAATGCTCTACCAGCTTTTGCTGCGGTTCTATGTATCGCATGCGTTAGCGGTTGTGCCAGCAAGCTTCCTAAAGACCTAGTGACACGTTTAGACAACAAGCCCATTGGGCTATTCGTCGACTCCTGTTTGTATCGTGCCAATTTAGCAAATCAAGACACTTTTGCGATGCAAGAATCCCTCGACTCAGCCAAAGAACTGCGAGAAGAAGTTATTACTGAGT
>JBLHFB010000036.1:0-11944 GCA_047614865.1 Gammaproteobacteria bacterium
GTCAAAGTTAATTTGGTTGTTTAGATCGAGCCCAAAGGGCAGCGAGAATTCATATAGCAGCATGTACTGTGCCGCCAGCTCTCTACTGTCTGGAATAACGTATTTGCTTGGATCTTCGTTGTTCATCACCCGATTGAGACGCTTCATTGTGGTGGTGAAGCTGCTTACATGCAAAACGTCGGGCTGGGCTTTGTACCAAGTCACAAAGTCATCAGCCATCGATAGGAATTCTGGTTCATTGACGCAGTTCTCGCTACCGCAAGAAATCGAATAGTTGATCGTGTCTACACCGGTGAGATTTTCCTGCATAAAATCTGCAGCGTCGCGAAACGGCACGCCTTTGTGGAAGTATTCCACGCTGTCGTCGGACAGTTCGTTTTGAGGGATGAAAGCCATCCAGCCTAAGGCGACCACTATGGTGCCAATGAAAAACGTTTTGGGGTTGTTGATGACTACGTCTGCAGCGGTACTAATGATTCCACTTCCAGTGGATGCCTTTCGCCCATTGACAGGCAGCAAGATCGCCATCGCTGGGAGCAGGGTTAGACTGAATATCATCGCCACGATTACGCCAGCAGCGCAGATGTTGCCAAGCCCAATCAACGGGGGTGAGTCACCAAAGTTAAGGCTTAAAAACCCAACTGCAGTAGTGAAACTGGTGAGCATTACGGGCTGCAAATTGATCTTCAAGCTGGAAACCATCGCATCAACTTTCGAGAGTTGTCGGCCCACGCCTTGTTGGTAGGAGATCAGAATATGAACGGCGTCGCACACCGCTAAGGTCATGATAATGATCGGGGCGGAGATATTGACTTGGTTTATCGGGACGTCTAGCCAGCCCATCAAGCCAATGGTCAAGGTGTTGCTGACGATGATCACGGCTAGCGTTGTAAGCGTAGAGCCAACTGAGCGGTAGAAAACCAACAACAGCACCAGAATGGCGATAAACATCATCGGCACCAAAGTGGACATGTCGGCTTGTGAATTTTCATTGAAGGCTGTGTTAATCATCACCGTGCCTTGCAGGTATATATCTATGTTGGCGTTACGTTCCTTGGCAAGGTCGCGCATCTCCCGTGCCATTTTCACAATGTCGGTGGTTGCTGAGTCAACGCGTTCGCGTTCTTCAACCGTGTTGCTTTCTTTAACCGGCATATCCAGTGATACGAAGATCGCGGTTACGTGCGCGGTGTCTGAAATTAGTGAGTGAACAAGCGCCGGTTCACTCAGTGCAACTTCCTTGGCCTGCTGTAATTGTTCGTCGGTCATCCCAAACGAATTTTCAGCCAGTGGTAGCACTATCAGGTCGTCAAACTCAGAATAGGTGTGTTGGTAATTGGTGATTGAGTCCACACGAATGGAGCGTGGCAGCCGCCAGGCCCGCTCGGTCAACTCTTCTACTGTGTCGAGTGTCTCTCGGCTAAATACTTCGCCATTGTTTGGCGCGATAATGAAGATGACGTTGTCGGACTTGGTGTACTCGTCTTCAATCTTGTTGTGGGCTATGAGCTGAGGATTGTCATCGCTAAAGAAGATTTTGTAGTCTTTTTCAAACCACAGAAATGACGAGCCGTATCCTGCAGCGACGGTTGTAACAAGCGAGAGTATGGCGAGCCACACACGATTTTTTACTAGCCAAGCAGCCATCGGCGCTCCAAAGTTCTGATATCAGCATTAGATAAGTTGAATGATTATATGTAGCAAAGTGCTCAAATTCTTTGGTATCGGAGGCTGTGCGGGACAGACCACCTGCCAATCTGCGAGAATGCAGCAATAAACTAAGGAATATTAGATGCGAATTATTTCAGCAAACCTTAATGGCATTCGCGCTGCGGCGCGTAAAGGTTTTTTTGAGTGGCTTCCAAAGCAAGATGCAGACGTTATTTGCATCCAAGAAACAAAGGCACAGATTCATCAGCTCGAAGGGGATGAGCAATACTTTCCCGCGGGCTATCACTGCTACTACTTTGATTCGACGGTTAAGAAGGGTTATTCCGGTACCGCGATCTATTCAAAGCGCGAGCCTGACGAAGTTATTCGTGGAATGAATCACGAAGAATTCGATGGCGAAGGTCGTTATATCGAGGCTGTTTTTGGCGGCATTGCGGTTGCGTCACTCTATGCGCCGTCCGGCTCGTCTGGTGATCATCGTCAGGAAAGCAAAGAGCGTTACATGAAACACTTCATGCCGTTCTTAAACGAGAAATTGGCCAGCGGAAAGCATTACGTTATATGCGGTGACTACAATATTGCCCATAAAAACGCCGATATTAAAAACTGGAAGGGAAACAAAAAGAACTCTGGGTTCCTTCCTCATGAGCGTGCTTGGATAGACGAGATGCTAGAGGCCGGCTGGGTAGATGCCTTCCGCGAAGTTTGCCAAGACGAAGATCGCTTCACATGGTGGTCAAACCGTGGCCAAGCACGTGCAAACAACGTTGGCTGGCGGATTGATTACCACATGGTCACTTCAGGCTTAACGCCGGTTGGCGAAAGCGTGTACACCGACAGTTGGTTCTCTGACCACGCGCCGCTGATTATTGACTACAGCGAAAACTTCGAAGACCTCGCATGAGTTGGGTTGTCGCCTTAGCGTTATTTGCCGGATTGGTTTTGCTGCTGGTGCTGATTCGTGATCAGCGCCAGATCATCATCTTTTGTCTTGGGATAGCCAGCGGCTACCCTTGGGTGCTCATTGGTTCCGCAATGTCGGCTTGGCTAGTGGATGCTGGTTTAAGCCGGGGTGCAGTGGGTTATTTTGGCTCTATATTCGCGGTTTACGCCTTCAACTTCTTATGGGCTCCACTATTGGATCGCTTTGCACTTCCAGTGGTGTCAGCGCTAGGCAAAAGGCGTTCGTGGATTCTGGTTTGCCAAGTCATTCTGTTGTTCCTCACCGCGGCCGTGGCTTTTACCGACCCGGCGGTGTCCCTGTTTTGGACCAGTTTAGTAGCGGTCAGTATCGCGGTCGTCTCGGCTACTCAAGACATTGCGGTGGATGCTTATCGAATTGAACATATTCCACGCGACGACGAAGCAGGCTTATCCCGCGGAGCCGCGATGGCAACGGCGGGCTGGTGGACTGGTTACGCACTGATTGGAGCATTACCGTTTCTCTTAGTCGACTTGCCGAGCTTCACTTGGCAGAACATCTATTTATTGCTAGCGGCCCTTTGGGTGCCGATGATTTTAGTCGTGCTTTGGGCAAAAGAGCCAGCAGAGTCAGTCGATCGGGTTATCGAGAAAGCGAACAGTGTTGGTGAATGGCTGAGCCAAACCTTAGTCGCGCCACTAAAAGAGTTCTTTCAACGCAATGGTGTGCAGTTAGCGATTAGTCTGCTGCTGTTCATCTTTTTATTCAAGATCGGCGAAGCCTTTCTCGGGCGAATGTCGATTGTATTCTACAAAGAAGTCGGCTTCAGCAACGCCAGCATAGGCGAGTATTCAAAAATTGTTGGATGGGCAACGACGATTATATTCTCGATTGTGGGCAGTCAAATCAATCGGATTTATGGCGTCTTTCGCGGACTACTAATTGGCGGCATCGCGATGGCCGCTTCTAATTTGATGTTTGCCTACATCGCTGCAGTGGGGCCAGAGGAGAACTTGCTCGCGATTGCGGTAATGGTCGACGGATTTACCGGAGCGATAGCCACGGTTGCGTTTGTTTCCTTTATTTCATTCCTGACCAGTCATAACTACAGCGCGACTCAGTATGCCTTGATGGCTTCATTGGGTAACTTAGGCAGAACCACCTTAGCGGCTACTTCAGGCAGCTTGGTCACTTGGCTTGACGGAAACTGGAGCCTGTTCTTTATTATCACCGCATTGATGGTCGTTCCAAGTTTGGTGTTGTTGGTAGTGGTGTTCAAAAAGGTCAAAGGGCATGAAACTTTGTGACGCTCACCAGTTGGCCGACGGTCAAACGCTGTCTCTGGATGTAGCGCAGCGCTTTCACGGCTATAGCTTGCTGCTAATTCGCAATGGGCTAGTGATAAAGGCATACGTTAACTCCTGCCCACATACGGGCGCACCGTTAGATTATCCAGAAGGCAATTTCTTGACCGCAGAAAAGGATTTTATCCAGTGCAAAATCCACGGCGCATTGTTTGCCCGTGAAACGGGGGCCTGCATCAGCGGCCCTTGTCCGGGAGAAAGTCTGAAACAGGTGCCTATTGAGGTTATTGACGGCGAAGTATTTCTAGCATGAGTGTTGCCCTGCTTGCGGCGAAAGAAGAGCGAGTCCTGAGCGGCGCGCTATACATGCTTTTGGCCGCGTTCCTATTTGCGGTGATGGGCTTTCTGATTCGTGATGTGGCAGCGGGGCTAAACAACAGCATGATCGTGTTTCTCAGAAACATCTTTGGCTTGATATTTTTGGCGCCGATTTTGCTAAAACAGCGGGCCAATGGGCTGGCAACCAGCCGGCCGCTTACCCACCTCCTGCGTACCTGCTTTGGTTTGGCTGCAATGTACTTTTTCTTTTACACCATTCCAAGGCTATCAGTGGCCGAGGCAATGTTGTTGAACTTCTGTGTTCCGCTTTATATGCCGCTGATAGCCTGGCTTTTGCTGAAAGAGAAAACCAATGGGTACACCGGTGTCGCAATAACCATTGGCTTTGCTGGTTTAGTGTTTATTGTTGGCGCAAAAGAACTCAGTTTTAGCTCAGGCGCTATTACCGGTCTATTGTCAGGGATATGCGCAGCGATTTCGTTGACCTTTGTGAGGCGGCTTAGCAGCACAGAACCGGCGTCACGAACTGTTTTCTATTTTGCTTTTTTCAGTCTGCTTATTTCCGCAACGGTTGCCGTGTTTGATTGGCAGACGTTGAACCGAGAGCAATGGGGCTCAATGCTCTGTATCGGCGGCCTAGCGACCGCAGCTCAGTTGTCGATTACTAAAGGGTTTGCCGCCGCTCCTGCTGCAAAGGTATCGGTGTTCAACTATGCAGCGGCCATCTGGGCGGCATTGGGAAGCTGGGTGTTCTGGGGGGTGGCGCCTACCGTCAACATGGTGATCGGCGCCGCTTTAATCATTGCGGCAGGCGGGCTTGTTGCTTGGCGTGGCTCAGTTGATAAAAAGGCCGCTGATCTACCGATCGCCTAGTTATAGAGGCTGATCTGGATTGTTGGGGTCGAGCAAGAACCAAGTGAATTGCTCTGATGGTTCGGTACTAAAAATATCTAACTCGGTTGGCCATTGCTGGCCCTCGATCTTGCGTTTCGCAGCAGAAAGGTAGGCCCGACTCACACGAGCATCTTCATCCATATTCACGTTTACCAAGCGAACCTTCTGCACTTTGCCGAGCGTATCCACGACAAAGCCGAACTTGGCAGTGAGCAATGCTGAACCGCTGTAGGTAGACTCAGCAAAAACTGGCGTTAGACCCATAATAAATATGGCGAGGACTAATAGCATGCGCATGGTGGGTGCTACGCTAACTAATCCGAGAAGTTAGCAAGGTTTTCTAAGCCCGTATCAAAATCGCCACGCATCATGGGAGCGAACAACAGTTTCATCATGAGGCGTTGAATTGGGTTGCTGCCAGAATCACCACGGCAGAACCAAGTAACTTGGCTGCCAGCACCCTGTGGAGCGATATCGAATCCGCATTCCATCAAGAAACGCCCACTGTCCAAATCTAAGTTGTACCGCACTACTAGCGGAGAGTTTGATTCGGTCATTGTAATGGTGCCCGCCATCGAGCCGTCATGCCAGGACATACTGGCTCCGGGGCCCGAACTAGGGCCGCCGAAATCACGTGTCATGTCTGGATATTTTTCTTCAGTCCACGGCGTCCATTCAGGCCACGTTGTTGGGGTTGAGACGGTGGTCGCAATTTGGTTTGGAGACGCGTTCATTGCTCGTACCGAGCTAACCTCCCATCTTGCTGGAGTCGCCATCCCAGCAATAAAGATAAGCGCAACAATAATTGTCACGATAAGCAGTGAGAGCTTGAAGGCCTTTTGAATGTTCATGGTTAGTCAGATGTCTCGTTTAAATTGAGTGAGGCTGAATTCATGCAGTAACGCTGTCCAGTCGGCGCAGGTCCGTCGGGGAACACGTGGCCTAGATGGGCGTCGCAACCGGCACATAGTACTTCGGTACGAGTCATCCAGAGTTTACGATCTGATTTCAGTTCAACTGCGCTATCACCTGCAGGCTGGTAAAAGCTCGGCCAGCCAGTTCCGGAGTCGAATTTAGTGCTCGCATCAAACAGCGCTTGCCCGCAGCACACGCATTCATATATGCCTTGCTTTTCGCAATCCCAATACTTGCCGCTGAAAGCACGTTCGGTGCCGGACTTCCGAGCCACCTGGTACTGTTCAGGCTCTAGTAAGGCTTTCCACTCGCTATCTGATTTTTCTACTTTTTTCATCATTAAAGACGCTTAGAAGATTTAGGTAAACGGTAGAATACACCGCATGAGCGACGTAACCCACCTTCTTGACGGCTTGAATGACCGCCAGCGCGATGCTGTAGCAGCAGAATCCCAACACCGACTGATTCTGGCGGGCGCCGGCAGCGGTAAAACCCGGGTGTTAGTGCATCGTATTGCTTGGCTGCAAGAAGTATTTAACGTGCCGACTCACGCAATTTTGGCGGTGACCTTTACTAATAAAGCGGCGGCAGAAATGCGAGCGCGAGTTCAGGCAATTCAAGGTGGCCCAGTGGGAGCTGCGATGTGGGTGGGAACGTTCCATGGTATTTGCCACCGCTTGTTGCGAATGCACCCCAATGAAGCACGCTTGCCAGACACTTTCCAGATATTGGATTCTGAAGACCAAAAGCGTCTTGTTCGACGAGTGATTCGATCGATGGAGCTGGATGAAGCCCGCTGGCCGCCAAAGCAAATGCAATGGTTTATCAACGGCCAGAAAGACGAGGGCGTTCGTCCACAGCATATGCCCGACTATCATGACGAGTCGCGTTCTACCCAGAAACGAATTTACATGGCGTACGAGGAGGCTTGCCAGCGTGCCGGAGTGGTCGACTTTGCCGAGCTACTGCTTCGCGCCCACGAAATGCTCCGCGACAATCCGCAGCTACTTGCCCATTACCATCGCCGATTTGCCCATATTCTGGTTGACGAGTTTCAAGATACCAATACCCTGCAATACGCTTGGGTGCGTTTGCTCGCTGGTGAAACGGGCAAAGTATTCGTGGTCGGCGACGACGACCAATCAATTTACGGATGGCGTGGTGCCAAGGTTGAGAATATTCAGCAGGTGGAGAAAGACTTCCCTGGTGCAGAAGTCGTTCGCCTAGAGCAAAACTACCGCTCCACCAGTAATATTTTGAATGCCGCCAACGCTGTGATTGCTAACAATAGCGGTCGTCTGGGCAAGGACTTGTGGACAGAAGCAGGCGAGGGTGAACTAGTCACTTTGTATTCGGCGTTCAACGAATACGAAGAAGCCCAGTTTGCTGTGGACACTATTCGCAGCTGGGTACGTGACGGTGGCAAGCGAGATGAGACTGCAATTCTCTATCGCTCCAACGCTCAGTCGCGAATCTTTGAGCAAATGCTGATCGATGCTCAGATGCCTTACCGCGTATATGGCGGCTTACGCTTCTTTGAGCGTCAAGAAATTAAAGATGCGCTCGCTTACTTACGTCTCACCGAAAATCGTCGAGATGATCCGTCATTCGAGCGCGTAGTGAATGTTCCAACCCGCGGTGTCGGTAATCAAACGATTGAAAAAGTCCGTGCGGTCGCCCGAGATCAAAAGGTCTCAATGTGGGAGGCCGCTGTGTGGATGATTGCCGAGAATCTACTAGCGCCACGCGCCGCGAAAGCGGTTAACGCGTTCTTGGAATTGGTGGATAAGCTCGAAGCAGGCGGTCTAACCGAAGCGCATAAGCCGTTGCCACTCAACGAGCGAGTCGATCACGTCATTACCTACTCCGGACTAATTGAGCATTACGAAAAAGACAAAGACCAAAAAGGGGAAACCCGCATAGAAAACCTTCACGAACTGGTTAATGCGGCTAAAGCCTTCGCCTTTAGAGACGTGGAGCCAGTTGCCGAAGGCGAGCCCGAGTTGCCCGAGTTGTCTGAGTTCTTGGCACATGCCTCACTTGAAGCCGGTGATCGCCAATCCGAAGAGTGGGAAGACTGCGTTCAGCTAATGACAATGCACTCTGCCAAAGGGCTGGAGTTTCCGTTGGTGTTTGTTTCGGGCTTGGAAGAGGGCTTGTTTCCGCACCAGAACAGCATTGATGACCCGGGTGGGCTCGAAGAAGAACGTCGTTTGGCTTATGTGGGCATGACCCGTGCGATGCAGAAGTTGTATTTAAGTTACGCCGAGTCAAGGCGTATATACGGCAAAGAAACGTACGCACGTCGGTCGCGCTTCTTAGACGAGGTGCCAGCGGAATACTTAGTGGAGGTTCGGCCGCGTGCCCAAGTGTCAGCGCCGGTGTATAACCCACGCAATGTCTCGCTAGATGAAGCGCCGAGCGGATTAGCGCTAGGGCAATCCGTTAATCACGCTAAGTTTGGTGGCGGTGTAGTGCTTAACTTTGAGGGGGCGGGGGCTTCTGCACGGGTGCAGGTGAACTTTGACTCGGCAGGCAGCAAATGGCTGGTGCTGCAATACGCTAACCTTCAGGCGCTTTGACGCAAGCTGAAGCGCGATTTTCATTAGGTATTTCAGTCATATCAACAAGTCATTTTCAGCTGAACAAATATACGAAAAAAATTGGTTGGTATTCAAATTCTCTTTTACCCAAAGCCGATTTTAATCGACAAGCGTCAGTGTGGCAGCAACCAGCGGATAGTTTGTTTCTAAACGCTGGCGCTTCAGTTATTAGCTCGCTGGCTTAAGCGCAGGGAAGCTATCAGTCAATATCGTGTTCCATTCAGCAAGTACATCGGCACATTGTTCTTTAAGTGCTGAGGTGTCGCCTTCAATAACGACACTATCAATAACGTCGCCGCCTTGTACTGCGTCTACGATCGCTTGATCAGCGGCTGATTCAACCACACCAAATACGGCGTGTTTGCCGTCTAAGTGGGGCTGGGGTCCGTGACAAACGAAGAACTGGCTTCCATTGGTAGCCGGGCCAGCGTTGGCCATCGACAAAATACCGGGGCGGTCATGGCGCAATGACGCGTCAATTTCGTCGGCAAAACGGTAACCCGGTCCGCCGTTGCCTACGCCATTAGGGCAGCCGCCCTGAATCATAAAGTTTGGAATAACGCGATGGAAGCTAAGGCCGTCGTAGTATCCACGTTCAATAAGGTTTACAAAGTTAGCAACCGTGTTCGGTACTTGGTCTGCAAAAAGGCTTATGCGGAGTGGTCCGCGGCTGGTATTGAAAACGGCGGTTAAATTGGTCATTCAGTGCTCTCAGTAAATTGGTGAGTAAAAAGCTGCAAATTGGATGCATTTAGACTCTATTTTGCCACTTTACGCCTACCTTTTTCCGCTAAAAAAAGAATATTGACTAGTGGGGTGTTGTCGGCGGATCGGCAGCGTAACGCGTATAATCGGCCAATGCCTATCCAACCCCTTCATTCGTCTCTGGAATCCCTTTCTTGGGAGAATCGCTTTGCCGCTTTAGGCGACGAGTATTCTGCCGAGCAAGCAGCCAGCCCAGTGGCTATGCCCGAGTTAAAACACCTTAATGCGGATGTTGCCGCGCTTATTGATTTGGATGCCCCCCATGTCGAGCCAGGTCTTTTTGCCCAACAGCTATGCGGCAACCAGGCAGTCGGCGGATTTCAACCTAGAGCAGCGCTTTACGCGGGCCACCAGTTCGGTCAGTTTGTGCCGCAGTTAGGTGATGGCCGTGCCATGTTGCTGGGACAGGTTCGCAATTCCACGCAGCAGCTTTGGGACCTACAAGTCAAAGGCGCAGGGCCGACACCGTTTTCTCGATTTGCCGATGGCCGCGCTGTGCTGCGTTCGTCTATTCGCGAGTATCTGGGCTCGGAAGCAATGTATCACTTGGGTGTGCCAACAACCCGAGCGTTGGCGCTGGTTACCACGGGCGACTTGGTGCAGCGAGAGATTGCGGAGCCGGGCGCAGTGCTTGCTCGTGTTGCCCCAAGCCATTTACGGTTTGGCTCGTTTGAAGTCTTCTTTTATAGAAATGAGCACGAAAAAATCCGCCCCCTAGCAAACTATGTGCTGGCTGAGTTTGAGCCAGATTTACTGAGCCAAGATCAGCCGTATGTTGCGTGGCTAGAACGGGTTGTAGATCGCAGTGCGGAAATGGTCGCCCACTGGCAGTCAGTTGGTTTCGCTCACGGGGTGATGAATACCGACAATATGTCAGTGCACGGCATTACATTAGATTATGGGCCGTTTGGCTTTATGGATGCCTACGAACCCAGTTGGATTTGCAATCATTCCGACCATAGCGGCCTATACGCTTTTGACCAACAACCCAAAGTGATTGGTTGGAATGTAAGCCGTTTTGCACAGGCTATATTACCGCTGCTGGGCGACGAGCCTCAGCAGGGCGTCGACGCCGCCAACCCAATCCTAGAAAGTTATCCCGACCGGTTCAACAAGCATTGGCTGCGATTAATGCGAGCCAAGTTTGGATTTGAAGGCGAGCAGGCGGACGACTCCGAGTTGATCGCTGAATTCCTCGCTATAATGGAGGCCAACAAACTAGATTACACACGCAGCTTCCGCGCTTTGGCGGAAGATCAATCCATGCCTAGCCCGTTTAACGAGTGGATGCTGCAATATCAAGCGCGCATCACTGTCAGTAAACAAGGCAAGCCGCTAGATCGGCTAGCGCATAACCCCAAATACATTCTAAGAAATCACCTCGCGCAGAAAGCCATCGAGCAAGCTGAGCAGGGTGACTTTTCTGAGATGGAGCGACTAATCGAGATACTCCGCCGCCCCTATGATGATCAGCCAGAGCACGAGGCTTACGCCGCCGAAGCGCCTGTACGATCTACTCAAGCTCCCATTTCCTGTTCCTCTTAAGTTCTCTAATCCAAGCTATTCCTATGACAGATGCACTAGATCCGCAAACCGTATTGAACCCCAACGAATACAAGCTACTCGTTGCGCCAGTCCTACAAGTCGTTACCGAAATTGCGGCTAAGCGTGGTGATCCTCAATGCTTTAACGACCTGCCATCAATGGTCGCAATCATGGCGCTCAGTACCGGCCTATCGACTGGTTACTGGAAAGAGTGGGGTGGCTTGGGTGAGGCATCTGAAGAAGATGCGGTTATGTCAGCGCCACTAGGTGCCTGCGTGATGGTGTTACAAAATGCGGGGCTGCAAGCAGAGAAAATAAACGACATGGTGCTTGGCCTGGCCAATGGCTTTCGTCAGCTAGTAGTCGACGAAGTGGTTGGTAGCGAACAAGAGATTGTTCAAGGTGCATGGCGTCAGATGGTTAGCGGCGATATGAATGCAGCGCGGGAACAGCTAAAGCACGCGGCTATGGCTGTGGTGATTGCGGTTGAGACATGGCAAGACCGTCGTGACAATCTAACCGCTACGCGTCATTAGCACTAGGCCCTTAAAATGATTTCTACTAGCGACACCGTCCAAGAATTTGGCGCGGCGCATTCGGCTCCCTTGCTGAAAATCGAAACCGAACGGGCCACCTGCCTGCTGTCACTGTGCGGTGCGCATGTTCTTAGCTACCAAGCTAAGTCTCGCGAGCCGTTGCTGTGGGTGAGCCCGCACGCGATATTCGATGGCAGCGTACCGATCCGAGGCGGCATTCCAGTCTGTGCTCCGTGGTTTGGTCTGAATCAGCGGCATCACGGCAAGCTCAAGCATGGTTTCGTGCGAACCCGGCTTTGGAGCATAGTTCAGAAAACGGACGATTCGGTATTGCTTGAATACCAGTCTACCGACGACGATCTAGCGCGGTATACCCGCCCATTTACTGCCCAGCTTAAAGTCTCGGTGGGCGAGGGATTGAGGCTGGATTTCTCAATATTAAATCGTAGC
>JBLHFB010000037.1:0-11847 GCA_047614865.1 Gammaproteobacteria bacterium
TGGGGTTTTTCGGTCAGCAAAAAAGAAAATACCCGCCATCCCTAGGCTTAAGATAGCCATTAGGATTTCGGGCATATTCGCTACTACTGCAGTATTCATTTCAACAGCATAGCGCGCTTCGCTTCTGAGGTGGTATGCGGCTTAGCTAGATAGCGCCTCGAACAATTTGTCTGCTTGGTCTACAGCTGCGTCAACGTGATCGGAGCGAAGTAGTATGTGACCCATCTTACGACCCGGCCTTGCAGGGAACTTTCCGTAAAGATACAGCGACGCGCCCGGTATTTTATGAACTAACGACCAGTCCGGCTCGCCGCGCTCCCAAAGGTCGCCAAGCAGATTCAACATTACCGATGGAGTCATTGCTTTAGAGCTACCAAGAGGTAAACCGGCTACCGCGCGAATATGCTGTTCAAACTGCGACGTTTCACAAGCACCTAAAGTAAAATGGCCACTGTTGTGTACCCGCGGCGCTATTTCGTTGACCAGCAAACTGCCGTCATTTAAGACAAACAACTCAACCGCCATGGTGCCAACATAGTCCATTGCCTGAGCAATTTCGGCACATAAATCCAGTGCACGCTGCTGGGTTTCTTGGCTAATACGAGCAGGTGCAACGGTTAGGTGGAGTACGTGGTTAAGATGCACATTTTCCGCCACGGGGAACTCTGCGCACTCTCCATCCCTACCGCGGGTCAAAATAACAGAAACCTCCATCGCGAAAGGCACGAACGCCTCAAGCACTGCGGGAATACCACCCAGCGCGTTCCAAGCATCCGCAAGACTATCAAAGCGATCGACTCGCACCTGCCCTTTGCCATCGTACCCACCGGAGCGGCTCTTCAAGATTGCCTTTGTCCCAGTAGTGTACGAGGCATTCGCACAGTCTTCTAGTGAAGAGATGCTTTGCCATTGGGTGTGCGGAAAACCATTCTGATCAAGAAACTCTCGCTGGCGCCGGCGGTCTTGAACAATTTTGAACACACTGGCAGACGGCCATACTTTGTCGCAATTAGGCAAAGCGTCAAGAAACTCGAAATTAACGTGCTCAGTTTCCAATGTGATTACATCTACAGCAGCATCAAACTTCGCCATCAGCTGCTTGTCGGCAAATTGGCCAACCAGCAGTTGATCGGTAATTCGGGCACTAGCGCAATCTTCAGACGAATCTAGAACGACCAATTTGAAGCCCAGGCGCTCTGCTTCCCGACCGAGCATCCAACCCAGTTGACCGCCGCCAAGTATGCCGATTGTCGAACCTGGCTTTAATGGTGTATTGGTCATTCACTGTCGCCTAACAGGTCCAAGTCGTCGCTCGCTAACACGGCTGCAGTTTGAGCAGTGCGGAACGCTTGGAGTTTAGTGGCCACCGCCGGGTCTTGCAGAGCAACTATTGCGGCTGCCATTAAGCCAGCGTTCGCCGCGCCTGCTTCGCCAATTGCCAAGGTACCGACCGGAATACCCTTGGGCATTTGCACAATAGATAACAACGAATCAATCCCGTTTAAGGTGCGTGACTTAACCGGCACGCCCAGAACTGGAACAATTGTTTTCGCCGCTACCATGCCAGGCAGGTGTGCGGCGCCGCCAGCACCAGCAATAATAACCTGTAGGCCACGAGCTTGCGCGCTCTCGGCGTATTGGTATAGGCGGTCTGGAGTGCGATGTGCAGAGACAACCTTCGCCTCGTGTGGAACTCCCATCTCGGCTAGCATTTCGCTAGCTTTCTGCATAGTTGGCCAGTCACTAGTACTGCCCATGATAATGCCAACTAAGGGCTTGTCTGAAGTGGTCATCGAGGCGATCTACCGGCGCTGAAAAGCGCGGTACTATAGCAGAGTGATAATGGAATATCTGGCAGAGCGAATTTATGTCGATAAAAATCCGCATAACCGAGGCTATGCAGGCTCGACTCCCACACATGAAAGAACAATTACTAGGTCGTGCTATTCATGAGCAGGCAGATTATTCAAAGGCGATTTTAATCACCACCGTTTATGGACCATGGAGCTAGCTGTGCCACCCCTCTAGCGAGACAAAAGGACGTACAGCGCCCCTGTTCCACCATCAGTTTGTCGCGCAGAGGCATAGGCCAGCACGTCATCTCGCTGACGCAGCCAATGTCCAATCTGTCTTTTCAAGACAGGGCCTTGCTGCGAGTGGTTGCCTTTTCCATGGACTATTCGTACTGCTCTGAAGTTTTCTGAGACAGCGTAGTCTAAGAAATCGGCCACGTACTGACGACTATCTTGTGCGTTCATCCCGTGCAAGTCGATCTGATCCTGCATTTCATAGGCGCCACGGCGTAATTTTTTCAAAGTACCAGATTGAACACCGTCCCGCGCATAGCAGAGGTCTTCGCCGGAGGTTATATCCGCATCGGAGGGGGCGTCAGAATGAAGCTCTGACAGCATGCCAGCACCGTCCGACTTGCTCACTCGCGGTATCGGCTTAGGCTTTGGGTGATTGAAGATCCCAACACGCTTACTGCGTTTATTTTCATCTAGGGGTTTTACCCCCTTCATCGCCAATGAAAAAAAGTCGTGATCGCTGTTATCGGTCATAGCAACTAATATTAAAGTATTGGGCAGTATCAATAGAGAATTTCATTGCATTTTAAACCTCTCATCAGTAACCTTGCCAACCTTCTAAATCGGCCAACGACTTAGATACTGGAGAGGTGCCTGAGTGGTTGAAAGGGCTCGCCTGGAAAGCGTGTATAGGTTTACCCCTATCGAGGGTTCGAATCCCTCTCTCTCCGCCAAATTCACAAAGCCTGCTTACGCAGGCTTTGTTATTTCTACCCCTGCAAACTTACCCGCTAGCGCAACACATATAGTCTCCGCTAAGGCATTTACAGCCTCTACACGGACACTACTCGCGCGGTAAACCAAACCAATTGCTCTGTTTGGTGCTGGCGCCCTAAATGGCACAAGCTGTAATCCGTCGTTGTCGGAAGCGGCAAGAACGGGAAGCAGCGTGTCTCCCCTACCCATAGCAACCATGCTGCGAAGCGTTTCTAGACTCGTAGCGCGATACATTGAGTTTTCGGCTACGCCTCCGGCGTCGCAAACATCAAGGGCTTGATCTCGAAAACAATGGCCTTCATTTAGAAGAATCAAACTATCAACCGGTACGCGCGCTAAAGGAGAGCCTGTTGCCGTAGCGTTTCGGCTAGCCGTGGCAAATACAAAGTCTTCTGAATAGAGCTCGATAACTCTCAAATTTGAGGCCTCTACTGGCAGCGCCAATACTGCACAATCGACCCCGCCAGCTTGTAGCTTACTAAGTAAAACTGAGGTTTGTTCCTCAACTAATCTCAGCGCCAAGTCCGGCAATTTGTCGCCAATATCAGCGATTACTTTGGGTAACAAATACGGTCCAACAGTCGGGATCACGCCGAGCGACAACTCTCCTGACAAGGGATTATCATCGCCCCTCGCCATTTCCACCAATTGGTCTACGTCAGCAACAATATGGCGTGCACGACTAACCACTCGCTCTCCAAGTGGAGTCAGAGAAACATTGCGTGGAGCCCGTTCAACCAGCGGCGCGCCTAAAAAGGTTTCTAGCTTTTTGATTTGCGCACTTAGTGTCGGCTGGCTGACAAAGCAGGCATCGGCGGCTTTGCCGAAGTGCTTATGCTCAGCCAGTGCAACTAGGTATTTCAAGTCTTTCAAATTCATTCGGCCATTATGCCTGCAAGCTGCCGGTCGAAGTACGTCGCCGCGCGCGAACCCGCCACTTTGGGTGAGCGCTGCCACCTGATTTTCGGCTCACCTTACTTTGACTACAGCTACACCCTTGAACTGGCTTGCCGCGTAACACAAATCACGCACAAGTCTATTTGGTGCAATAGCGCCTTCCCAGCTGTACATAATGTATACAGACACAATGTAAGCATCATGCTAAAAAAGCCCAGCCCTGATCTAGCTGGGCTCCTGCCCCGAGCAAAAGGTCTTACTAGTTTAATGGCGTAGTTTTCAATCGTATATTCAGTTGCGTAATTCCGAGCCTCTGTTACCTTTGGGCTGATTCTAAATTATTTCGAAATATTGATCTATCGAGAGAGTGAGACATGACAACAACAATAAAGACCCTGTGTGCATCAATTGCGCTCTTAACGACGGGTGTCGCCGCCGCCGAAGCCAACATAAGCGCGCAGTTAATGGTTGAACTTCGATTCGGTGGAACGACGGGCGAATCAAACCATTGGCAAGCTAACGCCTTAGTTGGCCAACGCATGTCTCTTCAGCACGGCACCTTGCCGGTTTATAGCTATAGCGTTAACAGCAACGGAGTCGCCCACAGCACTTTAATGGGGGCACCAGTCGCGGTACGCGATGGCCAATTGAGCGTTGACGGAGGCTTTGGCTGGTCAACCGCAATGATGATGGCTGGATTTGCAGCGGCAGGCCTAGTTATTGCAGACCAACTTAGTGGAGACGAGACTCCTCCTGTGGATAGCGGTGATAGTGGCGATGGAGGCCTTGGCGGCCTAGGTCTTGCTGGCGGCAATTTACCCATCTAACGCGCCTAGAATGTCAACCAAGCTTGCCGCTACAGGGTTGGGCATAGCGGACCACGCTATCAGGCGATGGAACGCCTCAGGTACAGCCTACTAAACAAGAAACGTCAGTGCGTTGGCAAAAAGCCTCGAGCGTTTTGCTTGGGGCTTTTTTGCATCAAATCAGTGTGCCGATCTTTGCGAGTCGCCGCCATGCCAATCGTCATACGCTAACAATGCTCATAGCTCGGACGGGATTAAACAGCGGCAACATACGGTCTCGCGGGGGCGCTGCGCCACACGGGGTATATCTGGCTTATCACAAACTTCGAACTCGTGTTAAGCCCACAAAACCTAGATTTCACCTGCTCATTTCGAGTACAGTTATGCCATGCGCCGCACGTACCTCACCATCTTCCTAGCATTATCGTTACTCAGCTCTGGCTGGGTGCAAGCTAGCATGGTGCCCGAGGTTCCTGTCGGTGGTGATGCGACTTCACTTTCATCTTACAACGTTCCTGATTGCCATCGTCAGTCCGCTGAGAAAACAAGCAGCCAAGTGGCAGATTCAGCCGATGGATGCTGCGACGCTGGTTCGCAATGTGGTTGCGCCAGTATCTGCCAGTCGGCCTCTGTATTTGAAACCGCCTCGCTAGATCAGACCGTATATTCGGCTGTAACGCAAAGCTTTCACAATCACGCCCTATGGGTGTCTCAAATACCGGCACACCCATACAGGCCCCCAACGCAAGCTATCTAAGTTAATTCTTGAGTCCGTTTGCCAACCTCATTGTTGGGTTGGCGACGGCGCGCTTTTAGATATCTTTAGTTCGGAGAGTCTCCGTGAAAACCCTCATTCTGCTTTGGAAGTTACCCCTTCTACCTATCACCTTGGCCGTTGCCATGTGGTCATTAAGCGCCAATGCCCTACTGACTCCTGAGGCCTTGATTGACGCTGCAAACACGTCCAATCCGTCAATCGAATCATTGCAAGCACGCCATCAACGTGACAACTACATTGCTCAAACAAAAGGACGACTGTCTGAACCGGAGCTTTTTGTCGGGATATTGCCGAACTCGTTTTCTAGCAGTATGGGTACACGTGGAGTGCTGCAAGTCTCGCAAAAGCTGCCTTGGCTCGGGAAGCTCAGTTTGGAACGCGACATTGCTAATTCTGCTGTTGAAGCCAGCACCTACGATGTCGAGCTTGCGTTACGTGAACTGCGTTACACAGCGGAGTATTACTGGGCGGAATGGTGGTATATCCACCAGGCTCTAGCAAGCAATCGCATGACCGAAAGCCTGTACCAGCAATTGCTAAAAACGGCGTCGACTAAGTACGAAAATGGCGCGGGCTCACAACAAGACTTCCTCTCCGCCCAAACCCAGTTGATGCACATCCAGCATTACGCGATTGTGCTTGGAGAACAGCGAGCAATGATAAAAAGCGACATCAATACACTGCAACACCGCGACAGTAACACCGCGGTTGAGTCTCCAGCAGGCCTACCCAGTGCGTTTACCGTTGACTCTGTCGCAAACCTTCGCCGCTCACTTGACAGCCATCCTGCTATCAAGACCCTCGGAGCCAAATCGGACGCCGCCGGCGCAAAGCGGCAACTGGCCTCACGAAACCGATTCCCCGACTTAGTCGCTCAAGCCGCCTATTTCAGTAATCGCGACCCCAACGATAAGCGCCTGCAACTGGGTGTCGGGTTTGAAATCCCGTTCGATCAATCGCGTCGACAAGCCAATATTCACGCCACTGAATATCAACAGAAAGCGGTCCAGCGTGACTTGGCGCATACCCGCGCGACACTCGAGGGCGAGATAACTAAAGCCTTGTCACGCATCCGTCAGCGACAGCATATCGTGCATTTATACAGCCAACGCCTTGAATCGTTGGCGACAAAAAATCGTTCCGCCGCCTTAAATGACTACACAAGTGGCCAGAATGACTTTTCCGCGATTGCGGAGGCCACTAGGCTCACATTCGATGTGTCTCTTACGCTGGCTAGAGCGCGTGCCGATCTATTTATTGCCTATGCGGAATTGACGAAAATTGTCGGCGACCAAGCTGACGCTGTAGGAGAACCCTCATGAAGAAATTGACATTACTTAGCTTGCTATGTCTCGCGATAGCGTTCGGTGGATACCGACTGGGGCTGGTCTCCACCCATTCAATGAGCCCCGCTATGCAAATCGCTACCGGCGACAGTGTAGATCAGGTGCTGTACTGGGAAGCGCCAATGGACCGCAATTTCCGTCGCGATAAACCCGGCTTATCGCCAATGGGAATGGACTTGGTTCCTGTCTATGCAAATCAACAGCATGCCGAAGAAAACACAGTGACTGTCTCGCCGTCTGTCATTCAAACACTTGGCCTACGTACCGGCGAAGTAACAATAGATAAATGGTCCAACACGACCAATACGGTCGGTCACACCACCTGGGACGAAGGCTCACTAACCAGCATTTACTCACGCAGCGAAGGCTGGCTGGAAACCTTTAATATCCTAAGTGTCGGCGACAGTGTGTCGGCAGGCGATACACTGTTCGAAATTTATTCACCGACATTAGTTAGCGCTCAAAAGGAATACGTTGACGCTCTGCGGTCTGGGCATAAAGGGTTAGTAAACGCCAGCAAAAAACGATTAGTCGCTCTTGGCGTAGAAGATGAGCTCATCCGTAAAATCACATCCAGTAAGCAAGCTATCGCGCTTCTTCCTTATCACGCAAAAGCCGACTCAATTGTCACCTCATTGTTTACCCGTAAAGGCAACTACGTGATGCCGAATACCTTGATCGGCACACTCGCTGCGGCGGATACGATTTGGCTTGAAGCCAACGTACTCGAAGCACAATCAAGCCAGGTGAAGGTGGGCGATAACGCTAAGATTCAGTTTACTGCCTTTCCTGGAACAAGGTGGAACGGCACAGTCAATTACATCTACCCGATGCTGGACCCCGTCACTCGAACATTACGCCTCCGCATAGCCCTGCCTAATCGCGATTTCGCTATAAAAGCGGGGATGTTCGCCGATATTACGCTGCAATCTAATAGCAGCTATTCGACTCTGCAGATTCCCAAAGAAGCGGTGATTCACGCTGGCGGTGGCAACCGCGTTGTACTACAAAATGGCGACGGTAGCTTCTCGGTTAGGCCTGTTGTGCTTGGTCGCAGCAATCAGGATTCCAGTGAGATCTTGTCTGGCCTGATCGCGGGCGAAACGGTGGTAACTTCTGCACAGTTCCTAATAGACTCAGAAGCAAACGGCTCTCAAGTTTTAGCCCGCTTAGACAGCCTTGGTAACGTCAGCGGCACAGCAACTATTGAAGGATTCCCCCAACTTGGACAAGTACGGCTGAGCTATCAGCTATATGGCGAATTGGGCGAGCCCAATACCGGAGTGCTGTACGTTTCTTCTAGCGTAAATCTGGCGCCTTACAACAAAGGGGATCGCGTTTATATCTCGCTTAAGAAAGACGCCGAAGGACAGCTAACATTGGTCGATATAAGGCCCGCAGCAATGGAGATGGCTCATGATTGAAGCGATCATACGAGCATCGATTGCGAACCGAGCGCTGGTACTAATAGGCGCAGCGCTGATAGCGGTATTTGGCTGGATCAACCTTCGCTCTATGCCGGTAGATGCAATCCCTGACTTGTCAGATGTTCAGGTTATTGTAAAAACCACCTTTCCCGGACAAGCACCGCAGGTTGTCGAGCAACAAGTAACCTACCCGCTTACAACCGCATTAATGGCAGTTCCTGGTGCAGAGACCGTTCGCGGGTTCTCATTTTTTGGCGACTCGTTTGTTTACATCATTTTCGCCGACGGAACAGACCCCTACTGGGCTCGTTCACGCGTGCTGGAATATCTCAGTCAAATTGCACCCAAGCTTCCTGAAGGAGCGAATCCGGCACTAGGACCAGATGCTACCGGCGTGGGCTGGGTATACGAATATGCCTTGGTAGATCGTACTGGCAACCATGACTTATCCCAGTTAAGAGCAATCCAAGATTGGTTCCTAAAGTTTGAATTACAAGCCGTACCGGGTGTCTCGGAAGTCGCCAGTGTTGGCGGCATGGTCAAGCAATATCAGGTAGTTGTTGACCCCAATAAGCTTCGCAGTTTCGGTATCTCACTGCCTCAGGTCAGCGCTGCAATCCGTAACGGAAACTCTGAGGCTGGCGGTTCGGTAATTGAGATGGGCGAAAGCGAGTTTATGGTCAGAGCCACGGGCTATATCGAGGGAATCGAGCAGCTTCAGCAGATACCACTGCGCGTGAATGGCAACGGAACGCCGGTATTCCTCTCGCAGATTGCCGAGATAAAAACCGGTCCCCAACTGCGCCGTGGCGTTGCGGAGCTAAATGGCGAAGGCGAAGTCGCCGGTGGAATCATTGTAATGCGCTTTGGCGAAAATGCCCAAGCGGTTATAAGCGCTGTCAAAGATCGACTTGAGGGGCTACGCAAAAGCCTGCCAGAAGGTGTTGAAATCGTTCCCACTTACGACCGCAGCCAGTTGATTGGTAGAGCAGTAGACAACCTCTATACCAAGCTACTCGAAGAGTTTATCGTCGTTGCTTTGATTTGCGGCTTATTCTTATTTCATTTGCGTTCCGCCCTTGTTGCAATCATCGTTTTGCCACTGGGCATTCTAATCGCGATGATGATATTGCGTGCTCAGGGATTGAACGCCAACATTATGTCGCTGGGCGGCATCGCGATAGCGATTGGCGCAATGGTCGATGCGGCGATTGTGATGATCGAAAATGTTCACAAGCATATTGAACATGACGACGGCACCACTCCTCGATGGAAACTCGTCGCTGATGCGTCTGCTGAAGTCGGCCCTGCGCTATTTTTCTCACTGATGATTATTACCCTAAGCTTCCTGCCGGTATTTACACTCGAAGCACAAGAGGGACGCCTGTTCGCTCCGTTGGCGTATACCAAAACATGGGCTATGGCCGCTGGAGCAGCATTGTCGATCACCCTTGTTCCTGTGTTAATGGGTTTTCTTATTCGCGGCGACATTGTTCCTGAGCACAAAAACCCGATCAACCGAGCATTAAGTAGCATCTACCGCCCGGTAATTGATGCCGCCTTACGAGCGCCCTATGGGTTCATTGCCGGCGCCGTGGTCATTGCACTGATCTCGCTCTACCCTGCGAGCAAACTGGGCTCAGAATTCATGCCCGCCTTGGATGAAGGCGATTGGATGTATATGCCAACAACTCGACCGGGACTATCTATTGGCGAGGCGAGCGAGCTACTACAAAAAACCGACAAGCTGATAAAAAGTGTGCCCGAAGTTGCTCAGGTTTTCGGCAAAATCGGCAGGGCCGAGACGGCCACTGACCCTGCGCCGCTGACCATGATTGAAACTGTGATTCGTTTTAAGCCAGAAAGCGAATGGCGGGCGGGTATGACGATAGAAAAGATACGGGCTGAAATCAAAACGCGGGTTAACCTTCCGGGCGTTACAAACGCTTGGGTAATGCCAATCAAAACCCGAATCGACATGTTGGCAACCGGCATCAAAACACCAGTCGGCATCAAGGTTAGCGGCCCTGATCTAAAAACAATTCAGTTCATCGGCCTTGAGATTGAAGAACTACTACCTACTGTGCGTGGCACCACTTCTGTTTACGCAGAACGAGTAGTTGGTGGTAGATATATCGTTGCGGACATAGACCGACTTGCAGCTGCTCGTTACGGATTGAATATCGCCGATGTACAAAGCGTGATCATGTCGGCAGTTGGAGGGATAGATGTGTCGGAAGCAATTGAGGGCCTGCAGCGGTTCCCAATTAATGTCCGTTACCCCAGGGAAGTGCGCGAGTCTTTAGAAAGCATCCGCAAGCTGCCGATGGTCACCAGCAGCGGCCAACATATACAGCTCTCTGATGTCGCGAGCGTACAAGTAGAAGACGGCCCACCGATGATCAAAAGCGAAAATGCTCGCCCAACGGGATACGTTTTCGTCGATATTGCTGATCGAGATATTGGTAGCTACGTAACAGAGGCTAAGCAATACCTGCTTGAAAACCTCAGCTTACCCAGCGGCTACTCAATAAGCTGGTCCGGGCAATACGAATACATGGAGCGGGCAAAAGCTCGGCTTCAGCTTGTTGTGCCCGTTACCTTGATGATTATTTTCTTGCTGTTGTATCTGACCTTTCGCAATGTCGCCGAGCCTCTGATGATTTTGGCAACCCTGCCCTTTGCACTAGCCGGCGGAATAGCCCTGACCTGGGGCCTAGGGCATTCGCTTTCGGTCGCCAGCGGCATTGGTTTCATCGCCTTAGCGGGTGTCGCTGCAGAATTCGGCGTCATCATGCTGATTTATCTCGATGCTGCCGTCGCCAAGTACCGAAAGTCGTCCGCGGAGATCACACTAGACGGCCTGAAAGAAGCGATTCAGTCGGGCGCCGTGCAGCGTGTTCGGCCAAAGGCGATGACCGTTACCGTTATCATCGCGGGCTTGCTGCCGTTATTCTTCGGCCAAGGAACTGGCTCAGAAGTTATGCGACGAATTGCCGCACCGATGGTTGGAGGAATGATAAGTGCCCCGCTCGTATCGATGGTGATTATCCCAGCGGTCTATCTTCTGTGGGCAAGTAGAAAGTACCTGAATTGCTCAGCCGACAGCGATGAAAACGCTAATTAATCAAGGAAACGAACCGTCCAATCGGCAGCTATAGGAAGTGAAGACGCTGAGCTACTCAGCGTCAGTGGAACCCTGATTGTCTAATTCATCGAATTTGGCCGCCATAGTGGGGTTACGACGAGTCAGCTTCTTGATCGTTACGTCCTGAGCCTTATCGTTTGCTAGGCGAAGGTTGCGGTCCGTTCCAAGCAAAGCTTCTTTGGTTTTCTGCAGATGGTCGATTGACTTATCAATCTCATCAATTGCCGTTTGAAACTTTCGAGATGCCAATTCATAGTTTTTCCCGAATGCAGTCTTGAACTTATCGAGGTCGTCTTCGAAGTTAGTGATGTCGACGCTTTGAGCTTTAACCAGTGCAAGCTCTTTCTTATATTCAAGCGACTTCATCGCTGCGTTCCGCAGCAGAGTAATAATCGGCAGAAAGAACTGTGGCCTAATGACGTACATCTTTGGATAGCGATGAAAAACGTCGACGATCCCGGTGTTGTAAAGCTCACTATCGGGTTCGATCAGCGACACCAGCACCGCATACTCGCAGCCCTTCTCTATCCGGTCCTTGTCGAGTTCTTTTAGAAAGTCTTCATTCTTCTTCTTAGTGGCAGTGGTATCGCTTTCGTTCTTCATTTCGAACATGATCGAAACGATCTCTGTTCCAGCATCGT
>JBLHFB010000038.1:0-11755 GCA_047614865.1 Gammaproteobacteria bacterium
CGGAGTAGATAGTAAAGCCACTCAGGTCGAAAAACAATACTGACATTTCGTAGCGTTTCATTTCGAACAGATCTCGCATCCCATGGCGGCCAACTTTGGCCGCCACATCCGGTGACAAGAAGCGCTCCATAAACTGGCCTCGCTCGCCTTGCGTCACGTGGTATTTAATCGCTCCGGCTAAGAAAACCATTAGGCCAGTCGCCATTAAAACGGCGGTGTATTCAGGGGCGACAAAAAGCGCTGCGAAGAGTATTGGCAGTGCAACCCAACCAGCAGCCATTCGTATACGCTCACTCTGATCAATCTTTGATCTCGCTACGACAAGCGTGGCAATTTGCATCAGCACAAAGGCGACAAACATCGGAGTGACATAAAGGATGTAGGGCAAGCTGCTTAAATCCGGCAGCGGCCGCATGGTGAATTCTTGGCTATGTGCAAACGGCAAGAACGGGCCAATAAGCGCCGAGAACAAGGCCAGTCCCTGCGCCACCCTGAGGACACGCTTGGAGGTCCAAAGGGATACGGTATCTGTCTTCCGAGTGGCGGCAACTCGCTCGCCCCACTGAATCCCTGTCATTAGGCTTAGCGCTTGTAAGCTGAGGAACAAGCCGCCAACCAGCTTGCTTGGTTCGCGCAGGCCAACAAAAGCTGCGACCAATGTCAGTGAAATCATGGTCAGCGTTAGGACTAGCGCTCGACTTGTCGACGTACGCCAATCGGCCCAAAAAAAACCACAAGCCATACCGAAGGAGACGATCGCCACTACGAGCAGAGAAATGGATTGGTCAGGTGTCATCGCTAGGTACTTTAGCGGGGTCTGCTACTTTCTCAGCCCCAGCCGGAATCACGGGGGGATTGTCACGCTCCAGCCTGGCGCTTAACTTGCCCAACTTATAGTCAGCAATCCGGCGCCATAGCCATCCGTCAGGGCGATCTTCACCGGTGAGGGTGTAGTGAAGGTCGCCGTCGTGTTCTAGTAGCCACTTCATTACCGGCTCTGCTCCAGCGCGCGACGCAATCAGTAGTCGGTCTCCCAGTTGAATTTCCTTACCCTCGGGCATGATGGTGTTTTTCTCACCCCGACGAAGCACTAACCACATGCAAGCCATTTGGTTTTCACGATTACGCGGGTCACGGGTCAAATCAAACAAGGTAACGCTGACACCCTCTTCTAGCTTACGGACCAGCGCTGGTGCGTTGACTTCATCGATGGTAATCGTCCAGGCATTCGGCGTACGCCCTTGACTCATCCACTCAATTTTATTGACTAGGTTAGCCGCCCATTCCTCTGGATAATGGCGAGCACTACGCAAAAACGTATGTAGCAATGGGGTGGTTAAAAAGGGCAAGAGGCGCCAGACAATAATCCGGTTTGAGTCCATTACTAGGTCAACATTCGCCGCGTCAAATATTCGCTGGTTGGTGCTGTGGTTTTGCCTCGCCACCAAGTACAGATCAGCATTTTGCTCGCGTGCAGTCACAATAATGGAGAGATTGTTGGCGTCATTATCGGTTCCAGCAACGATGCCAGCGGCCTTGCGGATACCCGCCTTAATCAAACTTTCAGAGTCCACACCACGGCCAATAATCGCACCCTCCGGCGCCTTACTTTCATCAGGCTCGATAATTGTGGTTTCAATACCCTCACGCCTAAAATAGCGCTCCAAGGCCTTGCCGCAGCGACCGTATCCAACAATCACCCAATGGCCGTCTGGTGGACGAATAGCCTTGGGAAACTTATGCCCTGGCAAACTGCCCAAGGTTGTGTGCAGGCGATTAATATTAGGCTTTCGAATTGAAATAGCTAAATGGTCAGCGAAGCTATTAAACGGGTTGACGATACGATTGGTATTGAACGACTCGAGGTTAATCACCGCCTCTTGACTGCTTGCCCGAGCGACCACTTTTATAGCGGGGTTGAGCAGTCGAGCAGAAATAGCGACCTTGACGTTCACTGCATCGCTATCGGTTACCGCTACCACGCCTTGGCACCAAGGTGATTCTAGACCGGCCTCTTCCAAATGGCGTAAATTCGTTGCGTCGCCGACCAAAGAAGGCACGTCTAGCTGCATATTGTCTAAAGGAAGTCTAGATAGGTTCGCTTCAGACTGATCGATAACCACGGTTTTTATCCCGCGCCGCGCCAGTGCCCGGACCAACAAACTGCCGGTTTGGCCGTATCCGCAAACAATATAGAAAGGTCGCCGCAGCCGCCTTACATTAATGAGTAACCGCCGCTCGGTGATAGCCGTTCTAAACGCCGGATCCTGCATCAACGCCAAAGTTTGGCCAATCGCGTAGAGCCAGCCGATGGTGGTTAGATAGAAGCAAAAGGTAGTCCACAGCCGCTGCGCCGGAGTGAATGCGTATGGCAGCTCGCCAAAACCAATGGTGGTAGCTGTATAGCTTATGAAATATAGGGCGTGGAGGAAATCAAAATACCAAACATTCCCTTGATCATCCTCGCCTTTGATTAGCACCAATCCGCCAATTGCAATCGCGTAGGCAAGCAAAACGATTAACAGCGGCAAGCGCATCCGCCGCAAAAACAAGAAAATTACGGTATCCATTCCAGTCCTATTTCGCGCTCATTGGTTTGGTGTCTTAGCGTCGCATGTTGCTGGTTTCAACCACCAGCAAAACCACTGACGCGAAGTTGGCTAACAAGGCTCCGCCTGACAAAGAGACAATGCTTGCCATGGTCGTACCGTCGAAGGTCTGTGAGATGTGCACCGAATAGCCCCACACAAATGCAGCAGCAATAAGCTGTAAGTCGGCAACTAGGCTGGCTGCAAGCAGTACCGCTCCCATGTGCGCTCTGTCGCCCAGCTTCATGATGGTGGCCACCATGCTGACGACCAAGGCTGCAAATAACTCGTAGGCGTGATGGTGATCAGGGTTGTCGATTTCGCCCATCACAAAGCCAAAGTTTAAGGTCAGCGCCAGCAGCACGAAGAACCCAAATAGTACCTTTTCGAAATTCATGTTGTGCACTCCCAGCGCGCCTATAGCATTCCGTTTGTATAGTAACGGTCAATGCCACAACATGCACACACATCAGTCCAGCCGAACAACTTTGCGCGCGAGCGGCACGCCATAAAATGAATCCGACGCTGCTAAAGCCCGCCTCCGGTACAATGCTGCGCTTCCCCCCTATTACAGAGATACTTGTGGACTACCTATTCGACCTACTGCTATTCCTTGCTAAAACCATCATCCTTGTTGGCGGCGTAGTAATCGCGGTTGGCCTTGTTCTTGGCAGTGTGCGGGAAGCTCGTGAAATGCTTACCCACGAAAGCATTGATGTAAAAAACCTCAATGAACGCTTCGATGCGATGAAATGCGCTC
Source organism: Gammaproteobacteria bacterium (assembly GCA_047614865.1). GTDB lineage: Bacteria > Pseudomonadota > Gammaproteobacteria > JAPPPA01 > JAPPPA01 > JBLHFB01. Next base: position 3,349 of record JBLHFB010000038.1, read on the forward strand.
TTGAAGATCGCTTGCTCTCAGATGACGAAATAAAGGCGCTGACTAAGCAAAAAAAGAAAGACGACAAAGCAGAAAAGAAGGCCGCCAAAAAGGCTATGAAAGCCAACCCCGATAGTGCCGCTGCCAAAGACGACAAAAAACGGCTTTTCGTGATCGATTTCAAAGGTGATATTCACCCCACGCAAGCTGACAATTTACGCGAAGAAATTTCGGCGATATTGACCGTGGCGGAGAAGACTGACGAAGTGGTTGTGCGTTTGGAAAGCCCCGGCGGAACCGTTCACGGCTACGGCTTTGCCTCGTCTCAGCTGCAACGCATTCGCGAAGCAGACCTGCAACTTACCGTCGCAGTGGACAAGGTTGCCGCCAGTGGCGGGTACATGATGGCTTCGGTAGCGAACACGATTGTTTCGGCGCCGTTCGCAATTATCGGCTCGATTGGTGTAGTCCTCAGTATGCCCAACTTCAATAAGTTGTTGAAAAAACACGACATTGAGTATGAGCAGGTGACTGCAGGTGAGTTCAAACGCACGCTTACCGTGTTTGGCGAGAATACTGATGACAGCCGCAGCAAGACCAAACAAGAACTCGAAACGGTTCACGAGTTGTTCAAAAGTCACATCGGACAATTCCGCCCCAATGTGGATATGGGCGTCGTAGCAACCGGCGAAACGTGGCATGGAAACCAAGCAATCGTCCTAAATTTGGTTGACTCGCTGCAAACCAGCGACGATTATCTTCTTTCACGGCGCGAAAGCCACAATATTTATCTAATAAAGTACCGCTGCAAGAAGCCAATTACAAAACGCTTTGGCCAGTTTATGCGCGGTACGATTGAATCAATTTTTGTCCGATAATTGGAAAGACAGCTATGGCATCAGATTTAGGTCCCAAAAACAGTTACTACGCGCCGTTTGAAAAGGCGATGAGCCGAGTTTCAAAGCCGATAGATAGATTTCTTCACGCAGAAACTACCAGTAGCATCATCCTGATTTTGTGCACTATCGCGGCGTTGCTATTTGCCAACACCGCGCTGTCTCATCACTACGAGCACTTCTTTCACACTCATATTAGTTTCCATATTGGGAGCTATGTGATTAGCCACACTTTGCATCACTGGATCAACGACCTATTGATGGCGCTGTTCTTCTTTGTTGTGGGCTTAGAGATCAAGCGCGAAGTGCTGATGGGCGAGCTTTCAGACGCGAAAGCAGCCTTTCTGCCGGTTGCTGCCGCGATCGGTGGGATGGTGTTCCCTGCGGGAATATATTGGCTCATCAACGGCGCCGGCCCTGGCGCGAGTGGCTGGGGCATCCCAATGGCTACCGATATTGCCTTCGCTGTCGGCGTCCTTATGCTATTGGGAGATCGGATTCCGAAGTCACTAGTTACCTTCCTACTCGCACTGGCAATTGTTGATGATCTGGGCGCAGTAGTTGTCATCGCGATTTTCTATACAGAAAACCTCAATCTGTTGGCACTTGGCGCGGTTGGCGTATTTTTAGTCGCGATGATTGGACTCAACCTGCTTGGTGTACGCAAGGTTGCTCCATGGCTAATTCTCGCGCTCGGTATGTGGGTGGCCATGTTTGAATCTGGAGTACACGCGACGGTAGCCGGCGTGCTCGCAGCCTGGTGCATTCCGGGCAAGCCCAAGGTAAAAGCAAGCCATTTCAGCGCCAGCATGCGTGCGATGCTCGACCGCTTTGATCGCAGCTACAAAGGCGACAACAACCTGACAAACAACGATATGCAGCGCGCCATTGTGGACACCATGCAAGAAGGTATCGGCAAAGTTCAGTCCCCTTTGCAACGCTTAGAAAGCAGTTTCCATGTCGTCGTAGCATTCTTTATCTTGCCGCTCTTTGCTTTAGCCAATGCAGGGGTTCCAATCTCTATGGGCGCCATCACCGACGTATTCAGCGATCCTATTCCCTTCGGTATTATCATGGGGCTAGTGGTAGGCAAGTTGATCGGAATTACTGGCGTGTCATTGCTGCTAGTAAAACTTGGCATTGGCCAACTGCCGGCGGGTTGCACGCCTAGCCATATGGTCGGCGTTGGCTTTATGGGCGGAATTGGCTTCACGATGTCGATCTTTATCGCCGAGCTGGGCTTCCGCAGCTCACCAGAGCTGCTGGTTGAAGCGAAAATGGGCGTGCTAGTTGCGTCGTTGATTGCTGGCATTGGCGGTTATCTTTGGTTTATATTCACCGCAAAGAAATCAGCCTAGTCTGCAGTAAATTATAGGCAATTACCTAGCTAGTTCGCAATCAAGTGACCGCTCAAACCATTCAGCAATGGACGAATTTCACCCATCATCAAAGTCATGATCGCGTCGAATTCAATTTCGCGGCTGTCGGCTTCCACTTCATCTAGTTCCTCTTGAAGCTTGTCTAGAAACTTCAACCGCATAAACGCTGCCTTGTCGTTGAGTACAAAGCTCATACGGTCTTGCCAGATAAAGCCAAGGCGAGAAACTACGCGGCCCATGTTCAAAGCGTTCTGTACTTCTTCGCCTTGAAGGTTGAAATTGGCACAGCGAATAACACCGTTGTCTTCACCGGTTTCACGCAGTTCCACGTCAAAACCAATCTCTAAGCCACCAGGCAGCTCACTTGCTCCTTTTAGCCAAAGGGTCATCGCGTCCATCAACACGTCGCCTTGCTGCATTGGCAATACTTTTAGTGTGGCGATAGACTCGCGTAGCAAAGACAGCATTTCTTCTGCTTTACCGGCAGCAGCGCTGTCGACAATCACCCAGCCGTCAACCGGATCAATCAGAAGGCGCAGGCTTTTTCGACGAGTAAACGCTTTCGGCATCAACTCAAATTCAACTTCTTCTTTTAGCGCGGTCTTTTCTTTACGGCTAGGCTTTCTGCCGTCTTTTTGCTCGGCCATCAGAATTCGCTCTTCTAGCTCTTCACGAACGACTGAGGCTGGCAAGAGGCGCTCTTCGCTGCCCATGCTGATAATTAGGCAGCCGGCGGCACGCTGAACAAGCGGCGCTTCGGTGGCTTCAATTTGCTGCGCTAGTGGCGAAACCCAGCCTAGGGTGCGTGGCTCTTGAGGGCCGCATTCACGCAGGGTGCTCTCACCTAGTTGCTCTTCTAATTGTTCTGCCGATACTGCTAGAGCCTCGGTCAACTTAAACACTTGGAGGTTTTTAAACCACATGCAGTTATTTCCTAGAAATGAGCGATGCGCTCTTTGAGAATAAAAAATGCCCCGCCTGATAGGCGGGGCATTAGATTGGATGATTCTACATTCTGCAGCGACAGGGCACAGCAGAATAGTCGGCAGATTTTATATGATACTGCCTGCGCTTAAGCTTTTCTGCTCAGCGTAGTAACTAAACATTTCGCTCATGTCGTGCTCTGGTTGCCAGTCAAACTCAGTGATAAAGCGAATGCCGTCAATAATCACAGGGTATTTGACATAGTTGACCAAGTATCGAGGGAACGTTTTCAAACCGATTTTTGGTGTAATTCTGCCCAGCAGCAAAGGTATCTGTGGCGGGATGCTTGGGATTCTCAAGATCTTACAACCACAAGCCCTAAGCGCGTCTTGATAAGCGATGTAATCATCAGGGGCAACGTTATATATCCCAGGTTTGTTTTTCTTGTACACAGCAATAATAGCGCTCGCCATGTCTTCAAGATGCAAAAACTGCATCATCGGTGAAAAGCCTAACAAAGCCGGCGCTGTGGTACGCGATAGCAGTAAAGACAACGCGTTACGCGTGCCGGGCCCGATAATATTGCATGGACGCAAAATGGTTAAATTGAGCTCTGGATGCTTCCACATATAGATGTTGGCCATATGCTCTAGCTCGGCCATATCAATTAAGTTTTTGTCTTGTGACGACGCCCGCAATGGAGCCTCTTCATCTAGCAACGCTGGGTTGGTCGAATTGGCACCGTATACAAAGTAGGTCGACAAAATCTGGACGTTGCCAACAGCGTACTTCAAGCAAAGATCGAGTAGCCGACGTGTACCCAGCACATTGGTTGCATAGCGCGCGTGAATGCTCGACATATGGGCGTTAATTCGCCCTAGGTGGATTACCGCATCAATCTTGTGATCGCGGAACACATCCTCAAATCCACGCTTGTTCATATCCACTCTGTAGTGGGTAATGCTGGTATCTACATGTTTTGCGTCGCGGAAATAGATTGCGACCACATTGCAAGTTGGCTTCAACTTCTGAATCACCATACGAGCTAGCGATCCCGCCGCTCCAGTGACCATTACAGTAGGTTTGCTGCTTTCCATTTGAACTGCCATTTAAAAAACACTCTCGCGTTGACTCAAGCCTTTCTTAATGAGGGCCCGAATCGCATCTTTTACAATTTCCACGTTCGCAGTCATATCGTCTTCGTTAGACAAGTCATTCGCAAACACCAAGGGCTCACCAAAATTAAGAACTATTTTGGCCGGCAACGGAAACGGTGCTGCGATAGGGATATACGGGACACCTAACAATCTAGCGAGCGGCGAAAAGTTACCCAGCGAAGGCATAGTTTCTTCGGAACCGACAACGCCAACCGGAATGATTGGAGTGTTTTTGTTCATCGCTAAGTGCATAAAACCACTCCCAAAGCGTTGTAACTGGTAGCGCTCGGACCACGGCTTGCCTGATCCGCCTACCCCTTCTGGAAACACCACAACGGCTTCTTCACGGTCGAGCATCTTTTCACAGTTAAGCGGGTCACCTACCACAGCACCCATGCCGTTCAAGGCGTTTCCCAAAAATGGAACGGTCGGGAAAAAGCGTTCGATCATCGCGCGGGCAAAGCGCGGATTCTCTTCGCGCAATGCCAGAGCAGCACCAATCATGACTCCATCTAAAGGCAACTGGCCAGCATGGTTTGCGATCAACAGAACGCGGCCATCGGCAGGGACATTGGCTAAGCCATGGCTTTCAACGCGAAAGTATTGATCATGCAGAAAAGCAGCGATAGGCAATGAGGCCTTGAAAACTTCTTTGTTAAAGCCCCATGCGTCGTAGCCGCCTGCACCTAAATTTTTAGGCACTGAATCAACGTGACGTGAGATTCTCTCGCTCACAAGTACCTTTTTGAGCAAACTGGCCAAACCCATAACCGATGTCTCTTTAAACTGGGGTAGCAAGTCTACCTCAGGCGCAATGTCAGAGACAGCGCCAAAAAACCACGGTGAAACAATGATTGGCCAATTATTTCCTCTACTATTTGTTTTTGCTGCTGGCGCGTTCTACTGGCACGCACAAGGCGTTCGTAGCCGCGCGACCGACGCAATTGGAAAGCACTGCGTGAAGCTCCAAGTAATGCTTTTGGATCAAACAATTAAGCGGGATTCCGTGTGGCCTAGCCGTGGCCCAAATGGGCGCCTTGGGCTGCTCTGGAAGTTTGACTACGAAGTGGCTTGCCGCTATGACATTCACGCAGGAAATAGACGCTACAAAGGCACAATTGAATTATTCGATCAGCGGATTGTCCGAATAAACTTCCCTACTATCGACTGGCCACTCGCAGATAGCGAGCTAGATCCCCCTCAAGACTAAACACACCACCAGTCAAGCTGTAGTTTTTCTGCATTTAGCCGCATAGTGAACCAACTAGAACCCGTTTTTTTGGAGATAAATATGGAATTAAGTACCTTTTCCACCTTTGCAATTATTGTCACAGCAATTCTGCTGTTTACCGTCTACAAAGCGGTTCTGACCGTTCCTCAAGGGTTTGAGTACACGATTGAGCGCTTCGGCCGATATCGCTTGTCGCAAGGCCCCGGACTGGCAATTATCGTTCCTTATATCGATAAGATCGGCGCGCGGATTAATATGATGGAACAAGTGCTAGATGTGCCTGCTCAAGAAGCCATCACCCAAGACAACGCGATGGTTGGGGCAGACGGCGTGGTTTTCTATCAGGTCCTAGATTCGGCTAAAGCCGCTTACGAAGTACGCGACTTGCAGCGTGCCATTCTCAATTTAACCATGACCAATATTCGTACTGTGATGGGCTCAATGGACTTGGATGCGTTGCTATCACAGCGTGACGTGATCAACGCCCGACTACTGCAAGTCGTAGACGACGCCACCACCCCTTGGGGCGTAAAAGTTACCCGTATTGAAATCAAAGATATCAGCCCGCCAACCGACTTGGTTGAAGCGATGGGTCGTCAAATGAAAGCAGAGCGTTTGAAGCGCGCGTCGATTCTAGAAGCGGAAGGTGAACGTCAAGCCGAAATCCTTCGCGCCGAAGGTGAAAAACAGTCGCAGATTCTTGAGGCTGAAGGCCGTAAAGAAGCTGCCTTTCGTGACGCTGAAGCCCGTGAACGCTCGGCTGAAGCCGAAGCTGCCGCAACCCAGATGGTTTCAAAGGCGATTGCGGAAGGCGATATACAAGCGATTAATTACTTTGTAGCAACGAAATACACTGAGGCCCTAAAAGACATCGCGTCAGCGGATAACCACAAAGTGGTCTTGATGCCGCTAGAAGCAGCCAATGTGATTGGTGCGCTCGGCGGAATTGCCGAACTAACCAAAGCCGTGAAAAACCAATAGGAGCTAGACATGCTGGACCTTGAAATCACATTTTGGCATTGGGGAATCCTCTCAGCGGCCCTGCTCGGCCTAGAAATCGTCGCTCCGGGCGTGATCTTTGTTTGGATGGCGATTAGCGCGGCGGTGGTGGCTGGGCTGCTATACGCCGCACCCAACTTGGTTTTTGAATATCAATTAATCCTATTCGCTGTGCTGTCTATTGCTGCGGTGGTGTCATTCCGCAAGTTCTTCAAACCCAGCGAGCAGGCAACCGATCAGCCGAGCCTCAACCGGCGAGGCGAACAATACGTTGGGCGTATTTTTACGCTTGTTGAGCCGATCGAAAATGGCGATGGAAAAATAGTAGTTGATGACAGCACTTGGCGAATTCGTGGCAGCGAGGACCTGCCCGCCGGTTCACGGGTGAAAGTAATTTCGGCAGATGGCGTACTGCTAAACGTCGAGCAGCACTCCTCAGCTTCCTAAAATGCTAATTGTTGCAGCGGCTCTGGTGGTGGTATGCGCCCTCTTGACTTGCTTGGTTGCCTATATGATTTTCAAGGCCAGTCAAAGCCAGCAATCACATAATGCCCAATTGCTGGCGATACAAAAGCGCCTCGCTGAGAAACAAGCGAATCCCGACAGTCCACGGCCTGCGCCTGCGTCGGACCGAGAAACCTCGACCAGCATGCGCAATTCTCAGCTAGATCAAATCGTTGAACGCATACGTGGCAGGTCTTAGTCGACTTTTGACACGCCAGCAATGACCAGCAAAGCGCGGCCTAGCCAAAGCACAAGGCAGAAGTCCGCCAAGCGTTGATTTTTCCGCCAAAATAATAGCGTTTAAATCTACCTGCCCACCTGCCAGCCGATTAAACTGCTCGGTTAACGACTTACGTTTAAACGGTTACTCCATGGGCAGTGCAGCGCGACCTTCAGAAGGCTTTCAAACACCCGACATTTTGCTGGCGTCGCGCTCACCTCGCCGGCGCGAATTGCTCACCCAAATTGGGATTTCGTTCGATTTAAGCAAAGTAGTGGTGCCTGAAACTCCTCGCTCCGGTGAAAACCCACGCGACTACGTTAGTCGGGTCGCAATGGACAAAGCCGTTGCCGGTTGGCAGCTTGACGGACGACTGCGGGAAATCCCCGTTTTGGGAGCCGATACCGCCGTAGTGCTGGGCGATCGAATCATGGGTAAACCACGCGATCGAGAGCAGGTTCTAGACATGCTCGGCTCTCTATCAGGCCAAACCCACCAGGTGACGTCAGCAGTCGCGATTATCTATGGGGAACAACGCCTCTGTCGCGTAGTCACAACTGACGTGACGTTTCGCGAGATCTCAACCAAAGAGATTATCAACTACTGGAATACCCACGAGCCTATCGATAAAGCTGGCGGCTACGCAATTCAGGGCTACGGCGCAGCATTCGTCAGTAATTTGGTTGGCAGCTACAGCAATGTGGTGGGACTACCGCTCTTTGAAACCAGTCAATTATTGGCTGAGCTGAACATTTCAGTGCTGGGCTAGGAAGCCAAATGACCGAAGAAATACTGATTAACGTAACCCCGCAAGAAACGCGGGTTGCCCAAGTAGAAAATGGCGTACTGCAGGAGCTGCTTGTTGAGCGCGCCAACAACCAAGGCTTAGTTGGCAACATCTACAAAGGTCGGGTTTCACGAGTACTACCCGGAATGCAGGCGGCATTCATCGAGATTGGCTTGGAGCGTACCGCCTTTCTTCACGCGAGCGACATTGCCAGCGCGATTCCAGATTCCGATATCGGCCCCCGCGACGAGATCCCAATCACTCAGCTTGTTTCTGAAGGCAAACAGATCATTGTTCAGGTGATCAAAGATCCTTTAGGCAGCAAAGGTGC